>JAUNAG010000115.1 GCA_030527685.1 Lachnospiraceae bacterium
AATCAGACACTATTTCGTTTATGTTTCACAATTGTTCCTGAATAAAGACAAAATCCGGAAGAATTCCGGCAGCATGTTTTTTATGAGCCGCCTTTTCATGACATCTTTCACATGTTAATGCTATACTGTGAACAGCAATCTATACATTTCTTATATATAAGCAGCAGGAGAAGCTCCCATGATTAAATCCATCCGCCCGCTCACAGGCTTTGCAGCACGCAGACTTCCGGAAAACAGCTGTATTCTGGATATTGTCTCATCCGGAAGATTCTGGAGAAACAGCCGTCTGCTCGAAATCCGTCTGATTCTCGGTCGCAATGAAGAAACTGTTCTGATTTCCGAAAAAGAAGAAGACGAAGACCGGCTGCTCAGCGAAACTGCTTCTCTTCTGTCTGAAATCAGCACTGTCATCACCTTTAACGGCGTGTCGTTTGACATGCCCTATCTGCATGCAAAATACAAAGCATACGGACTGGAGGATCCCCTGCTGAAGACGGAATGCCGCGATCTGCTTGCTGATTATCGCTATCTGAAAGCCTTCTTCGGACTTCCGGGACGTCATCTGCAGGACTATTTTAACTATTACATGAGTACTCTATCTGATCGTTCTTCCGCTGATTCCCCGGACTTCTCTTCTGCAGACGATGCCGTAAAGACACTTGCCATTCTTTCATTTGATGCTCTCGGAGCATTTCTGGACGGCAGATATGAGCTCGAAGACGCAGTCTGTGAAAACGATCTTCTGATCTGCACTCTGCGTCTGAAGGATTTCTCATATCCCGGTGCATTTTCAGTCCACGATGAAATCTACCACCTTCGCCTTGAAAACGATCTGGTACGTCTTGGCATTCATCTGAACGAAAAAAAACAGATCCGTGTCTATCACACGGATCTGAAGAATTATGCCTATCTTCCGCAGGAGGGCTATGCTGTCCACAAATCAGTGGCACAGTATGTCGATTCCTCACGCAAAGAAAAAGCAGTTCGTGCGAACTGCTTTCACTTCATCTCTTATTCAGATAATCTGATCAGAAACCGCAAAATGCTGGAAGAATATCTTCAGACTGTTCTGCAGTTTCTGAAAAGCCGCTGATAAAGCGGTTTATTATTCCTGAACCTCTGCCTCAGAAGCTTCTTCGTTAGCCGGCTCAGTCTCAAGTGCCTTCATGGAAAGGCTGATCTTACGATCATCAGCATTGAAGTCAACAACCTTAGCTTCGATCTCATCACCGATGTGAAGGACATCGCTCGGCTTGTCAACATGGTTCTTGCTGATCTGAGAAACATGAAGGAGTGCATCAACACCCGGAAGCAGCTCGACGAAAGCGCCGAAATCTGTCATACGAGCGATCTTGCCCTTTACAACAGTACCTGTTGCGAAACGGCCGGATGCCTCGATCCACGGATTCTCATCCGGGAACTTCAGGGACAGAGCAATCTTCTCGTCCTTGATGTCCTTGATCAGAACTGTAAGCTGATCGCCGACATGGAAGTTCTTGTGCGGGTTCTCAACACGGCCCCAGGACATCTCGGAGATGTGAAGGAGTCCGTCAGCGCCGCCCAGATCAACGAATGCGCCGAAATCAGTAACGTTCTTAACAGTACCTTCAACAACATCACCGACCTGAATTCTGGAGAACAGCTCTCTTGCTGCCTCTGCCTTTCTCTCGGCAATGAGGTGACGACGGTCGCCGATGATTCTTCTTCTGCGCGGATTGAACTCTGTAATACGGAATTCGATCTCCTGGCCGTCATACTTTGTAAGGTCTTTTTCGTAGATATCAGAAACAAGGCTTGCCGGGATGAAGACTCTGGTATCCTCAACAAGAACAGTAAGACCACCGTTCAGAACCTGAGAAACCTTTGCTGTCAGGACTTCCTTGTTGTTGAATGCTTCTTCAATTCTCTTGTTGCCCTTCTCCTGAGCCAGTCTCTTGTATGTAAGAACCGGCTGGCCTTCGCCGTCGTTAATCTTGAGAATCTTGATCTCAAGCTTATCGCCTGCCTGAAGCTTTGTGGTCAGGTCAACATTTTCATTGCTGTACTCATCCTTTGTAAGGATTCCGTCTGACTTGTAACCGATGTTGAGATAGGCAACATCCGGTTTCACGTCAAGAACAGTGCCCTCAACGACCGCTCCATTTCTAATTTTCTTGAAGCTTTCGTCCTGCTCCTCAAGCATCTGTCCAAAGTTCAGTTCTTCTGACATTTAAGTGAAACCTCCTGGATTATTGTATTTGGGGTCGATGCCCCAGCTGTAATACCTACGCAACTATCAGTTGGGAAATAAACGGATTCGAGATCATCCGCATTCTGGATGTACAGAGTATCTGCACATTCGCGTCTGCAGATCTCGACCAGTTTTTGGGTGTTTGAGGACGATCTTCCGCCGATCACAATCATCTTGTCAGACTTTCGTGCCAGCTCAAGAGCCTCGCGTTGTCTTTCCTGTGTTGCATTGCAGATGGTATTTGTAACTACTACATGATAACCTAAAGCCTTGATGATTTCAACTGATTCTTGAAATTTATCAAAATTGATTGTTGTCTGCGATACGATACAGATTTCATGATCCGCAGAAAGCGTCAAGGCTCTGGCCGATGCCTCATCGCTGACCACCGCACACGGTCCGTTTACCCAGCCGCGGATTCCCTGAACCTCCGGATGTTCCGGAGATCCGATAATTATAATAGGATATCCTTCGCTGCTTTTCTCTGAAACAATCTTATGGATTTTCTGAACGAAGGGACAGGTCGCGTCCACAATGCGCCAGTTATGAGCAGCAAGCTCATTATGCATGGCCTTTGTGATACCGTGCGAACGCACGATGATGACGGATCCGTCTGCCGGAACCGAACCGTCCTCTGCACAGTGCAGTGTTTCGTCCAGAACACGAACACCTTTCTGACGCAGATCGTCCACAACTGCTTCATTGTGAATGATCGGTCCGAGTGTATAGACTGCTCTGCCTTCTTTCTCAGCTGCAGCGGCCTCCTCATACGCCAGACCGACCGCACGCTTCACGCCGAAGCAAAATCCCGCGCTCTTTGCAACCGTTACTTTCATCTTCTGCTCTTTTCCTCGTCAGCCAGTGAACAGATGATCTCAATGACTTCCTCAATGCTGAGCTCGGAGCTGTCCAGTAAGACAGCATCGTCAGCCTGACGAAGCGGAGATGCTTCACGATTCATATCACGCTGATCACGTTCTTCAATATCCAGACGAATTCTTTCGATTTCCGCAGCCTTCTCTTCCGGAGTCATGCTCTCCGTCTTTCCTTCGTGATCCTGAAGGAATCTGCGCTCTGCACGCTTTTCGGAAGAAGCAGTCAGGAAAACTTTTACGTCTGCATTCGGAAGAACAACAGTTCCGATGTCTCTTCCGTCCATGACAACATCACAGCTCTCTGCCAGCTTCTGCTGTGTGCGAACCAGATGTGCTCTGAGACGGGCATTTCCGGAAACAGCACTTGCCATATTGCCGACAGCCTCTTCACGAAGATGCGCGGTGACATCCTCTCCGTTCAGCCACACATGCTGACTTCCTTCTTCATATGTAATAGTAACATCTGCCTGTTCTGCAGTTTCGGCAACGGCCTCAGCATCTGTAATGTCTGTACCTGTTCTGAGAATATAAATTGCCATTGCGCGATACATAGCACCTGTATCGATATAGATGGCATTCATCGCCTTTGCAACGCCCTTTGCGACCGAGCTCTTTCCTGCACCTGCAGGTCCGTCAATTGCAATCTTCATCTATAACTCCCTTCTGCCGCTTTCCGGCATTCTCAATTAATTCAAGGCACGAAGCCTGTATCAATTCAGATGACGGGCTGCGGCTGCAGCTGTGCACCAGGCAATCTGCAGATTATAGCCTCCCGTAAATGCATCCAGATCCAGAGCCTCACCGATCACATAAAGTCCCGGAATCTTCTTTACTTCCATTGTAGTCGGGTTTATTTCTTTTACAGAAATGCCCCCCTTGGTCACAACAGCCTCAGCATAACCGCGAAGTGCTGTTAATGTAATCGGGAAATGCTTTGTCGTCTGAATCAGTGCTGTTCTCTGCTCTTTTGTAATGGTATGAATTCTGGTTTCCGGATCAAGACCGCTCACTGCGGTGATCACCGGATGCATTTTCTGCGGATAGAATTCACCCAGAATATTCTTCAGCGTTTTGTTTTTATTCTCTTCAAACACACGCAGTAGTCTGGCATCCAGCTGTTCCTCTGAAACAGCCGGCTTCAGATCGATCCAGGCCGTCAGCTGTTTTTTGCCGATCTGCGGGCCGATCAGCGCACTTGCGGAAAGAACCAGAGGTCCTGTAATTCCGAAATGCGTAAACATCATCTCGCCGAACTCGTTATAAAGCTCTTTTTTTCCGGAACGGATATGCAGCTCCACATTTTTCAGCGAAAGCCCCTGCATCTCCTTTACATATTCCTCTGCACAGACGAGCGGAACCAGCGACGGATAGAGATCTGTCACGCGGAGCTCAAAATCCTTCGCAAAACGATATCCGTCTCCCGTTGCACCTGTAGACGGATAAGAAATACCGCCTGTAGCGATGACAGCATTGCTGCAAGGCAAAATTCTGCTTTTCTCCGCTTTATCAGCATCTGTCGATTCGACTTCAACACCTGTAATACCGTTTTCATCGGAAAGAATGCGTACTGCTTTTGTATGAAGAAGAACACGGACTCCGTTTTTGTGGAGCTGCTTCTTCAGTGTATCAATGACATCCGCAGAATGATCTGATTCCGGAAATGCACGGCGGCCCCGTTCTGTTTTGGTGCGAAGTCCCCACTCCTCAAACAGACCAATGACATCTTCCGGTGTCATTGCCTCCGATGCACTGAAAAGAAACCGCGGATTCGTTACAACATTACTGCGGAATTCCTCCGGTGTACAGTTATTTGTAAAATTACATCTTCCTTTTCCGGTGATAAAAAGCTTTTTTCCGAGCTTTTCATTCTGCTCAATAATTGTAACCTTATGACCGTTCTGTGCCGCCAGTATTCCGAAGAACATGCCTGCCGCACCGCCGCCGATAACAACTGTTTCGCTCAAGGCGCCTCCTTGTGTTTTTAGCAGAGAAACACCCGGAACGGCCTGGGCAAGTCGTTCCGAGTGCTTTCAATGTTTCATAATCTTTTAATGCAGCCCTGCATTATACCGGGTAAGCCTTATTGACTGTATCTGCCTTCTTGACATCGATGCCTGTATTCTGTGCATCTCTGTACTTGAAGTAATCAAGCGCAACTTCCGGGAACAGAGCATATGTCAGAACGTCTTCGTCCTGCTGCTTGTAGTTTGCAACTTCCTTCTCAAACTTCGGAAGTCCCGGCTCAAGAAGATCTGCCGGACGGCAGGTAATCGGCTCTACATCACCGATGCACTTCTTCTGAACTTCCTTGTTGAACGGCAGAGTGGACTTTCCGTACTTTCCTGCGAAGATATCCTTGGATTCCTGCGGAACAACCTTGTATCTCTCGCCTGTCAGGACGTTCATAACAGCCTGTGTGCCGACGATCTGAGAAGACGGTGTAACCAGAGGCGGCTCGCCCATGTCTTCACGAACGCGCGGAACTTCTGCAAGAACATCGTAGAACTTATCTTCTGCGTTCATGTTCTTCAGCTGATTTGTGAGGTTGGAAAGCATACCGCCCGGAACCTGATACTGAAGTGTCTTGATATCAACGCCAAGGCTCTTCGGGTTCATCAGACCGTTTGCAATATACTTCTCACGGATCGGACGGAAGTAGTTGGCAATTTCTGCCAGAGCTGTCAGATCCAGACCTGTATCATACGGTGTGCCTGCGAAGGAAGCAACCATAACCTCTGTTGCCGGCTGGGATGTGCCGAGAGCGAACGGGCTCATTGCACAGTCAAGAATATCGCAGCCTGCCTCTGCAGCCTTCATGTATGTCATGGAAGCAGCGCCGGAGGTGTAGTGTGTATGAAGCTCGATCGGAAGCTTGGAGCCGCTCTTCAGAGCAGTAACCAGTTCAGTAGCTGCCTGCGGAAGAAGCAGACCTGCCATGTCCTTGATGCAGATGGAATCTGCACCCATAGCTTCGATCTCTTTAGCCATATTTACCCAGTAATCAAGAGTATAGGCCTTGCCGAGTGTGTAGCAGAGAGCAACCTGTGCCTCGCCGCCTTCCTTCTTTGTTGTCTTGACAGCTGTCTCCAGGTTACGGAGATCGTTCAGGCAGTCGAAGATACGGATAACATCAATGCCGTTAGCGATGGACTTCTGTACAAAGTATTCAACGACATCGTCCGGATACGGCTTGTAGCCAAGGATATTCTGTCCGCGGAACAGCATCTGAAGCTTTGTGTTCTTGAAGCCGTCACGGAACTTGCGAAGGCGATCCCACGGATCTTCATGCAGGAAACGAAGTGCTGCATCGAATGTAGCGCCGCCCCAGCACTCTACTGCGCGGTAGCCGATCTTATCCATCTTGTCAATGATCGGAACCATCTCGTCTGTAGTCATACGTGTCGCAATCAGACTCTGATGAGCATCGCGGAGCACGGTCTCTGTAATCTGAACAGGCTTTTTAACTGTTTCAGCCATGTCTTTCCTCCTGTAAATTTGTTATGGGGATCCGGCGCCCGGTACTGCGCCGAACCCGTAAATGCTCGTTAAATTCCGTAGATAGCCATGAAAGTACCTGCTGCAACTGCAGTACCGATAACGCCTGCGACGTTCGGTCCCATAGCGTGCATGAGCAGGAAGTTTGTCGGGTCTGCTTCAGAACCGACCTTCTGCGCAACACGTGCAGCCATCGGAACTGCCGATACACCGGCGGATCCGATCAGCGGGTTGATTCTGCCATGTGTCACCTTCTTCAGAACCTGTCCGAGCATGACACCGCCGAAGGTACCGAAGGCAAATGCCATCAGACCGAGAACGACGATCTTCAGTGTGCTGACATTCAGGAAAGCTGCCGCACTTGTTGTAGCACCGACGGATGTTCCGAGGAAGATAACGACGATGTACATCATTGCGTTGCTGGCTGTTTCAGCAAGCTGATAAACAACACCGGATTCGCGGAAGAGGTTTCCGAGCATCAGCATACCGACGAGCGGAGCTGTAGTCGGAAGAAGCATACAAACAACGATGGTGATGATGATCGGGAAGAGAACCTTCTCCAGCTTGGAAACCGGACGAAGCTGTCCCATCTTGATCTTTCTGTCTTCTTCAGATGTGAAGAATTTCATAATAGGCGGCTGAATGATCGGAACCAGTGACATATAGGAATATGCCGCAACTGCGATCGGTCCGAGCAGATCAGTCTGTCCGAGCTTTGTAGCAAGGAAGATGGATGTCGGGCCGTCAGCGCCGCCGATGATGGAAATAGCTGCTGCTGCCTTGCCGTTGAATCCGAAGAGGATTGCAAGGAAGTAAGCGACATAGATACCGAGCTGTGCTGCTGCACCCATCAGGAAGGAGATCGGGTTTGCAATCAGCGGACCGAAGTCTGTAAGTGCACCGACGCCCATGAAGATCAGGGACGGGAGAAGACTCCACTCATCCAGCTGATAGAAGTAATACAGCATACCGCCGACACCGTTGGAGGAATCGGAAGGTCTCATCATAATATCCGGATAGATATTAACGAGAAGCATACCGAAGGCAATCGGAACCAGCAGAAGCGGTTCGTAATTCTTTTTAATTGCCAGATACAGGAACACCAGCGCTACGATAATCATGACATAGTTTCCCCATGTCAGATTCATAAACGCAGTCTGCTGTCCCAGATTGGACAGGGTGTCAAGAATACTCATTCGTTAAACCTCCCGAAGTATCAGTTCATGGTAGCGAGAAGGTCACCTGTCTCAACAGCCTGGCCTGTTGTTACATTGATAGAGGCGATTGTGCCGTCCTGCGGAGCAACAACCGGGATTTCCATCTTCATGGACTCAAGAATAATAACTGTATCGCCGGACTTTACAGCATCGCCGACATTGGCAACAAGCTTGAATACCTTGCCCGGTACAGAAGCGGAAACCTCAACGCCGCCTGCTGCGCCCTGAGCTGCCGGAGCCGGT
>JAUNAG010000116.1:0-3961 GCA_030527685.1 Lachnospiraceae bacterium
AATTCGTTTAATATCTTTTCTGTATTTATATCTATGATGTTTGCATTTCCATATATTTCATCAGTTATAATAGGAACTTGCCAACCAGTATAAGATATTGCATCATATCCAAGTTCCTTTAAATATGTACTGAAATTCCGGTTTACAGTGATCAGGCCGTCTTCTGTTCCGCAGGCCATATAGATCTGCGGCATGAGTTCTTTATTCTGAGAAGTTTTTTCTGCAAGTGCGTAATAATCGGCTGCACTTCCCTTAAAGTCTTCTTCTTTTCCGAATACCGTCTCGAAATAGCTCCTCATGCCAATTACATCTCTGCCGCTGTTATCCTTCGGATAACCCTCTGCAACAAAGGCACCTGAGAAGGAACCGATGTATCCGAAAGTCTCCGGATTCCGGAGTCCGGTGTAGATGGAACCAAGGCCGCCCATGGAAAGACCTGCCACAAAGGTGTCCTCTCTCTTATCTGAGAGACGGAACATACTGCGTGTGAACTGAATCAGATCTTTTCCCATAAACTGAGCGTACAGGTTATGAGACGGAACCGCATCATTGTAGAATGCATTCTCTCCTGCTACAAGGAAGACTGCGAGGTTGCGCTGCATTGCCCAGCGCTCCACTCTTGTTTTTACAATCCAGTCATATTCACATCCGTGAACTCCGTGCAGAAGATAGAGCGCTTTCATGGGGCGGTCCGGACTTCTTAATTCCTCTCCGTCAATGCTTCGCTTGTCGATCGGAAGAATACCGATGATGTTGACATTACGAACCAGTGATTCGGAGAAAAAGTTAATCTTTACAATAGCCATAATAATTACCCGATGACCTTGTGAATGAACTCAATGATCATGTCCTTAATTGCCGGCTGATACATTGGGCAGTCAGCATGGTTGGCATCTTCGATCAGATACAGATCGGAAGGAACGCCATGCTTCTGCAGCTCATCATACAGGGCTTCACTTTCTGTGCAGGATACAACCTTGTCACCTGTTCCGTGGAACATTAAGAACGGCGGAGTCTTTTCTGTTACCATCGGCATGAGCTCCGGAAGATCGATTCTGCCGCCTTCCATCACCACGCGCTTTGTGCAGCCGTACAGAGAGATGGCAGCGCTGACAGCACTGGAATACTCCTGATACTCGCCTACATCATACTTTCTCTCTTCGCCTGTAAGTGCAACCAGGGAAGCAAGGTAAGCACCTGCTGACTCACCCATGATGACCATGCGATCCGGATCAATGTGGAAATCCTTCGCATGTGCACGCAGATAACGAATGCCAAGCTTGATATCTTCCAGCATCATCGGGAATCTTGCTCTTCCCTCTGAGCTGTAGTCGATGCTGGCTACGATGAAGCCTCTCTTTGCAAAGTAGGTCATTTCCGGTGCCCACACATTCTTATCAGAATGTGTGAATGCACCGCCGCCGATCCAGATGATAACCGGCATCTCTTCATGCGGGTCATAATCGAAATACTGTCTGACGCGCATCAGGCTCATCTTCAGCGGACGCCAGGTGGCATCGCTCCATTCCGGACGGTGACCATATGTAATCTCGTCGCCGAGGCAGACGATTTTTTCTGTACGATCCTGTTTAAGTACCTGTTTCATAATGTGTCCCCTTTGCTGTTTTGATTACTGAGCTGACTTAGCAGCCTCAGCTTCAGCCTTGCCTACTCTGCCTTCCGGAGAATAGATACCCTTCTTATGCTTCTTCATCCAGTTATCGCAGAAGGATGTGATGAACGGGCAGAGAAGCAGTGTAACGATACCTGCTGTAGAAATCATAGCTGTAGCAGCCTCTACACCAACAGCGTAGGACGGGTCAACTTCAGCAACAGCTGCCGGTGTCATAGCTGCATTTCCTGCAGTTGTACCGATTGCAGCACCCATAGCGTTTCTTGCTCTCTTCGGCAGGAAGAGGTTGTACAGGAAGAAGAATAAGAAACCAAGACCAGCGGAGAGAAGGCCGAGAATAACACCCATAACGCCGCCCTTTAAGAATGTGAATACGTTAGCACCTGCAACGATCGGGAATACCATGAAGAAGGTGATGAACGGATGAGCATTTCTCATCATTGCTCTGAAGTCAGAGTCGATGCTGCCGAGAACCATACCAATAGCAAGCGGAATCAGGACTGCGATGAGAGATTTCAGATCAACTGATGCAAGGCCTGTAGTTCCAAGAGCTAACAGTGTGAAGAACGGACCATCGTTTAAGCAAAGAACGGAGATAGCACCGGAGTCAGTGGAATCACCGAATTCGCCGGAAAGGATTGTGTAAAGAGATCCGTTGGAGTTTGTGATAGAAGCAATTGCGATCATCGGAGTGATGCCGAATACACCTGCAGGTCCGAAGATCTTGTTTAACAGAACGCCGACCAGAACACCGACTGCAAACTTCAGACCGGTAAGAACAGCGCCTTTATACAGCGGAACACCGACAGCTGTGATTTCGATTGAAGAGCCGCAGCAGATCAGGAAGAGTGCCATGCATGTGCTGCCGCCGGAGAGAAACAGTGCAGATGTGATACCGCCGATTCCGAAGAAGCCCGGGAATACGGTGTTCATAAATACAGCAACGACCAGCGGGCAAAGAAGGAAACCGCCCGGGATCTTCTGCATTTTCTTTACGAGACCTAAATCAATTTTTTGCTTTTCTTTCATTGTTCCAATTCCTCCATTTGAGTTATCTTTCCCCCCAAGGCTGCACCGCCTCGAGCTCTATGGCGCTATCATATGACGTATCAAAAGACAAATCAAACGCACTTCAGGCACAAAACTGGAACAAAAAAAGGGGAAATTCCACCCGGTAAATACCTGTGAAATCCCTTTTCTTGCCGCTTGTGAATACCTTATATTGAACACTCTGCGCTTTTGCACAGTATTTGAAATAATATTTCAGTCATTGTTCATATCTGTTAAATATTCGTTCACTATTATATCCAAAGCAAAATCCTGATTCCGGAATAATGCGTTGGAGAATTACACAAAATTCATTAGTTTTTGACATCGTTTTTATGCAAACTTTGTGAACTTTTAAAACCCTGTATTTTATGGTTTTACACGTTGAAACAGGGGCTTTCAGCGCTGCGAGCAACCCTTGCTTCAACAGATAGATAGTTTCCGAAGCTCCGGATTCTGATTTTCAATCATTGCAAACAGACTGTCCACCCTCCGTTCAGCCTGTCTTCTCATGCGATTGTTACGCTTACGTTCATACTTCTTACTGACATTTACCATCTTTTCATTGCCGCCGGCTTCCTGTACTTTTTTCCAGTACTTGTCATGCGACTGAATGTACTTCAATAATTCCAGACTGATATCTGCTCTTTTAAGTCCTTCTGTCTGTGATAGAATCCTCTGTCCGCGTACTCAAGCGGAGTATTCTCAGATCCTTTATTTCCATGATACAGAAGATATTTTTCCACATCAGGCTTATAAACCATCTTCCAGATTCCGATCTCTGTTTTCACATACATGCTCTTATCAATTTTAGCCAATTTCATATGATTGTATTTTGCATAGCTTCGCATTGTATACCATTTCATATCAAATTGAAAATCCGGCTTATTGCAGTATTTGCAAGGATGATACCCCATCCTTCTCGCCTCATTCTTTGTCACAATCAGAATATTCCGGCTGCTGATTCGATCTGTATAGGGGCATCCTTCTCTATGATATGTTCCGGCTCTGCTTTCAATACTGAGCATTCTTTCATATTCATGCATTTCAGCGCTCTCCTTTCCTGTTGGTTCCGGTACTGATACTTTGAATACATCTATCATGCCATAGAACCTGACCAATAGAATGGACAGCTTAAAGACAGCATGGCTTAACCTATGCTTTCTATAAGCTGTGATAAAGCAAAGAAATAAGCTATAATACAGGGAGACGCTAAATAATGACTACAACAACAGCTTTTATAATGAACTTCCGGATGTAGTAGAAAATTATTTGGCTGAA
>JAUNAG010000116.1:3971-8044 GCA_030527685.1 Lachnospiraceae bacterium
ATGAAATACCCGACAATATTCTAAACATCTATCTTGATAATAAATTGCCTGAATTTGAGGAGAAGCATAATCAGGAGGTTTTATAAGATGAAGATTACATGGATTGGACATTCCTGCTTCAGAATTGAAAAAAACGGATACTGTATTGTTATTGATCCCTATACAGCCGGAAGTGTTCCGGGCTACGACCCGGTAAGCTTAAGTGCGAATGAAGTGTTATGCAGTCACGAGCATGGTGACCACAACGGGCGGAACGAAGTGCAGCTTGTTCCCACGGACAATGTGGTCAGTCCGTTCCAGGTTGATGTGCTCGATACCTGGCATGATGAGGTGCAGGGTGCAAAGAGAGGACCCAACAAAATCTTTTTGATCAGTGACGGGACACACCGGATTGCGCATCTCGGTGATCTGGGATGTATGCTTTCTGACAGTCAGATTGAAAGTTTAAAAAATCTCGATGTTCTGCTGATTCCGATCGGCGGATATTATACGATTGATGATCAGCAGGCCGCTGAAGTGATTACAGCATTGACTCCGAAGCATGTCGTTCCGATGCATTTCAGGGATGATCAGGCAGGATTCGGATATGCAGAGATCGGAACGTCCGATCATTTCATCAGACGCATGAACAGTGTACTTTCTCTGCAGACATGCGAAGTATCTGCTGCAGAGCTGCCGGATCAGCAGGTCATTGTATTGCAGCCTCTCCGCAGCAGACATAACTGAGCATCACTGCCCTTCTATTTCGTTTTTAACTCTCTGCATTCTCTCGTCGAGCAGAGCTGCCCGGTCGGCACAGTCCGCCAGCTCCTGCCCGAGAGATGCCAGAAGTTCGGGATCAAGATTTTTCTTATAGCGAAGTTTGTGTTCCAGGCTTGCCCAGAAATCCATGGCGATCGTGCGAAGCTGTACCTCTACCGGCATCATCTTCTTTCCCTTCTCCGTGAAAATCGGCGTCCTGATAATCAGGTGAAGGCTTCGGTATCCGCTTTCCTTCGGATATTTGATATAGTCTTTCTTCTCGATCAGTTCCACATCGTCCTGAGAGAGCAGATAATCTGCCAGCAGGTATATATCCTCAACAAAGGAGCAGATCACCCGCACACCTGCCACGTCCAGAACATTTTCCTCGATAGAAGCCAGTGAGAAAGGGACACCCTTTCTTCCGAGTTTCCTGATGATGCTGTCCGGACACTTAGTTCTGGTCTTGATTGTCTCAATCGGATTGCTGTCATAGCGCACTGAAAAGCGCTCATTCAGCACCTTGAACTTTGTCTCAACCTCGTATACAGCGCAGTTGTAGTTTGCAAACATCTCTCTCACCGGCTCAAGACCGGCATCGATCTGGTTTAAGAACTGTTCCAGATTGGCCAGTTCCGCTGAAGACGGAAGATATGACATGTCTGCCAGCTTCCTGGTCGCCGGAAGCGGTGCCGTGCTCCCGGTCATATTTTCAATCACATTATATTCGTTCGACATAATACTCTCGCTTTCAATTTGTATTCCTTTTGTCATTATACTCCCACAGGAGTACACCGGCAAAGTCGCATCAGGCGGAACTATCTTTTCCACACTCATTAGGGAGAGTTTTTATTGCCTTGAATCTCTGTCATATATGATCTTCCAAATTCACTGCTTCTTTTACCGATTCCGGTCTTCCACCTGTCTCTATGCCATGTTTTTTCCTTACTCCCACGATGTAATTCACCTGATCATCTGACAGTGGCATATACTGCTTCAGGATATATTCGTTAAGAACCATCGCCTTCGCACTGTACTCAACAGATTCCATTCGGTAGAATGCTTCTTCCGCACTCCTTCCCCATGTCAGCGCCCCATGATTTGCCAGCAGCACTCCGTTATGTGTTCGAACGTACGGAGCCACCGAATCAGGAACGCCTTCTGTACCGGGATCTGCATAATGCACACACGGAACAACGCCGATCGCAAGGATACTTTCTATCAGGTATGCCTTTGTATTCAGCGGTATTCCGGCACAGGCAAATGCAGTTGCAACCTGCGGGTGTGCATGAAAAACGCTCATCACCTCAGGATTCTCACGAAATACGCGCAGATGCATCTTGATTTCGCTGGTCGGCGGCTTTGTTCCCTCAACCAGAATATTCCCGTCAAGGTCCATCTTCACCAGCATCTCTTCTGTCATAAAACCCTTCGAGACACCGGTCGGTGTACACCAGACCTCATTTTCACCGACACGGACAGTGACGTTCCCATCATTTGCCGCCACGAATCCTCGCGAATATGCTCTTTTTCCAAACTCAATGATCTGTTCCTTTGCCTCTTGATCTGATACATATATCATTCCATCATTCCTCCAAAATGAACAAAATACAATTTCACAGATTATACCGGCTGCACCGCTCTCAACGGTGATCATCGTTCACTCTAAGAAAATAATACCTGTACGCGACAAAAATTGCTTCTATAAGCGTACCCCCATATTGCTTCTATATCAATTCCTAAAGTTATGATAAGTGCTGCTGTATTAAATGTCCCTTTAGACTGGTATTATAAAAAATTATCAAATTGGTGGTTTTTGCATTACCAGTTCTCCATTATACTTAACCGTATCACCGACATTTCAAGAGATATATCGGGGAATAATGGATCTGAAACACTAATAAATTCTCAGTTCAAACAAGGAAACATATAAAATGTACGAAGAAATTAAGGAAGAAGGATATCAGGCTGCTAAAGAATTATGTGAAAAGGCTGCCCTGAAGAAAGGACAGATTCTGGTGATTGGCTGCTCCACCTCTGAGGTATGCGGAAGCAGAATCGGAAGCAACTCCAATTATGATGTCGCTGAAGCTCTCTTCGCCGGCATTTATCAGGCTGCCGAAGAGGCCGGCGTCTTCCTTGCAGCACAATGCTGCGAGCATCTGAATCGTGCAATCATCGCAGAACAGGATGCTGTCCCCTTTGCAGAATATGTCAATGTCATTCCGCAGCCTAAAGCAGGAGGCTCCTTCGCCACCGCTGCCTATCAGAAGTTTAAGCATCCGGTTGCGATCGAAGAGATAAAAGCCGATGCCGGAATCGATATCGGTGACATCTTCATCGGAATGCACTTGAAAAAAGTTGCTGTCCCCACCCGCCTGGAGCATAACCATATCGGTGAAGCTCATGTCACCGCTGCCCGCACACGCCCGAAATTCATCGGCGGTGAGCGTGCACATTACAATACAGAACTGCTGTGAAATCAAAAACATCCCGGTCTCAAGCCTCCTAATTGCAGCTTGAGACCGGGATATTTATTTTTCCAGAAAAACTTTTTTTAACATCGGCAGTTTCACTGCTTTCCGGTTTGGTATTTGTATTTATCAAATCGGATAGAATACCTTGTATTATTCTTTCAGATATTCTGTCCCATCTGATATGCCTGCTCAAGGACTGCATGTCCTTTCGCATCTCCGGGTGCAGTGACACCGCCGGCGAATACTTTTCCGGCAAGACGTGCTTTCGGGAAGCACTCAATCCATCCTTCCAGGCCGCTGACAGCTCGCCGGTCTACACCTTCTTCATCCTCTGCCGCTGATGTAAGCATATAAACATCCCGGAACTGATAATCCACCGTATACAGCGGATTTCCGCGATCCAGCATGGTCTTCAGCTGGCCGCTCATCTCGTAATAGTAGATCGGAGTAGCAAATACAAGCACATCTGCATGCTCCATCTTCTGCTCGATGCTGTCTGCATCATCGCGGATCACACAGCGTCCGGTCTTCTGACATGCAAAACATCCCTGGCAGAAGCCGATTGTTTTTCCGGCCAGGCTGATTTTTTCAACCTCGTGACCTGCCTGTCTTGCGCCTTCAGCAAACCGCTCCGCAAGAAGATCTGAATTGCTGTTTTTTCTCGGACTTGCCGAAATAACCAATACTTTTTTACTCATGATCTGCCTCCTGAAGAGAGAATACCAGTTCAACATCACCGCTGCCGAGTGCTTCCTCCCAGCCTGTCAGATCTTCCACCTTACCAAGCTTTGTATAGCTCCAGCTGTTGGATCCGTAGAAGACGACAATCTGATTTCCGTTATACAGAACGATATC
>JAUNAG010000117.1 GCA_030527685.1 Lachnospiraceae bacterium
CTGTGGATCATTTTTTGTATTAAGTGTGCAACTTCATTTTACAATCGGCGAAAAGAAAAAAGACAAGAAGGCTGAAAAGACGGAGAGCAGTATCTCAATATAAAAAGTGTAAGAGTCAGGACATAAACGAACGGTGTGAGCATCCTTGTGTGCTCACACCGTTCATTTCCTGTGCCGTTATATATTGTCCGTGCTCATTATTACAGCACTTCAGTGGGAGAATAGTATTTCGTCAGGTTGTCTTTTTGTCAGCCTCATCGGTGTAATACTGGTAATCCGCCATAAAGGTGATGGTGATCGTTCCGTCAGAAGTGTTGGCGACATTTCTCTGATTTCCCTCATTGTCAGATACGGTTAATTTTCCCGGGCTTCCAGCAGAGCTTCCATTGAACATCCCAGTGCCTTCGAAAGCCGATACAGAACTTCGGCACTGGCTTTGTTGATGTCTTTCTGGCGCTGCTCATATAACTGAATGGACCGGATACCTACCCCGGTTCGTTCGGCAAGCTGTGATTGTGATAAACGGTTAAGCGTGCGAAAGTACTTCAGGTGCGTTTCTGGAGATTGTTCTCTGATTCGCTCACTGATGATATCTGCGAATTTTTCAGGAGCTGCTTCGTGCAGAGCAGGATATAACTGCAAAAGTTCGCTGTAGGTGATGGAATGAAATAATTCAGAAAATGTTCTGTCGGAGTTCCATTGATAATAGGCGCAGACCCAGCCGATCCAATAATGCGCGGATCTGGTGAGGTGAACAGCGGGATACGGAAGCGTCAGTTCCAGACCGGTTTCTTCCAGCACCTTTTGTGCAAGCTCAATCCCGCTTTGACCGAGAATAAAAGGGATATCGCCTTGTTCTATCCTCCTGGGTGCAGAGCTCATCAGAAAGAAACGAATGAATTCTTCGCCGGAAATGCCGCAGTCTTCAATCGCATAGACGAAAGCATCACCTAAAAGACGTTGTACTTTAGCAAGATATGTTTCTGGGTATGCGCGGATCGTCATTGCCAAGTCCTCCTCGAATAATATCCTGCATATAAAGACCATCGGTTTCAGCATTCAGCATATCGAGATACATGCGATTGGCTGATTCATTTCTTAATGTGCGCTGAACGTAATACCTGTCCGGGTCGGCTTCGTCATATCCTTCATATTGAAGTTTGGAAAATGCGTATTTGGATTTTATGACAATCTGTTCACCGGGCTTTCCGAGCCGCATGGCCTGTGACAGCTGCTCGACAGTGATTCCGTTATTTAAAAAACTTTCGGCATAATCGAAATAGGAATCATCTGCCCGGTATCCGGTAATGATATCGAAGGAATTTACATTGATGCTGAAGTGCTCCAGCAAATATTTTTTTGCGCGGCCTGCAACCGGCGTGCTGAGCGCAAACAGTCTGTGTTCGACCAGAACTGCAATCCAGTTCAGAATGGTGTAGTCAGATGAATTGAGGTGAAGAATCTTCAAATATTCCGTATTCATGCGGTAGCGATTGGCATAGCCGCTTTTTAATGATGAGACGGCCCATTCTTTGGCAAGTTCCGGATTTTCGGTGCAGTAAAAGCCGAAGCCGAAATCATTATTTTTTCGCCCCAGTCCGTATACGGGCACTTTGATAATGTGATCCGAGCCATGATAGAGAATGATCTGTTTTTCCATCTGATAGTCACCTCCTTGCATTGACTATATCACTTTGGTGATACAGAGACAACAAGAGGCGAAAAACAAAGAAAGAAATTCTTTTCGCGAAGCTTTTTGAATTCCAATGCTATTGCATTCTCAAATTGTTTTCAGTATGCTAATTAAGATCGTAAATTTCAGATAATATGTATTTGATCAGAGCATAGCAGAAAATTGTGTCCCGATGACCGCCCTGAACAAATGCAGGCAAGTGAGGTTTTTGTTTTATGGGATTTGATTATATTAAGGAAATGCCGGAACCGGAGAATATTAAGCGTGAGCTTCCGATGCCGGAGGAATGTGTAAAAATTAAAGAAGAGCGTGACCGTGAGATCCGCGCTATTTTTGAAGGAAAAAGCGATCGTTTTCTGCTGATTATCGGTCCGTGCTCTGCGGATAATGAAGAGGCGGTTCTGGACTATTCCATCCGCCTTGCCCGCGTTGCGGAGAAGGTAAAGGATAAGATTCTTGTAATTCCGCGCGTTTATACCAATAAGCCGAGAACAACCGGCAAGGGCTATAAGGGTATGCTTCACCAGCCGGACCCGGAGAAGAAGCCGGATCTGCTGGCAGGTCTGATGGCAATCCGCAAGATGCATATTGATGTCATTCGCGCGACAGGACTGACTCCTGCCGATGAGATGCTTTACCCGGAAAATCATGATTTCATGGACGACGTCCTTTCTTATGTTGCAGTCGGTGCGAGATCGGTTGAGGATCAGTTCCATCGTATGGTAGCAAGCGGCGTAGATATTCCGGTCGGTATGAAGAACCCGACCAGCGGTGACTACAGCGTCATGCTGAATTCCATTACAGCAGCACAGACACAGCAGTCTTTCATTTATCGAAACTGGGAAGTCCAGACGAAGGGTAATGATCTGACACACGCAGTGCTTCGCGGCGCAGTCAATAAGCACGGAAACAATATCTCAAACTATCATTATGAAGATCTGATGCTTGTATCAGAGCTTTATGAGGAATCGGGACTTGCAAATCCGGCTATTATCATTGATACAAATCACAGCAATTCCGGAAAGAAATACAAGGAGCAGATCCGAATTGCCCGTGAGATCATGCACAGCAGACGTTACTCTGCCGACATCGCTCATCTCCTGAAGGGTCTGATGATCGAGAGCTACATCGAGCCGGGCAGCCAGAAGGTCGGCGAAGGTATCTACGGAAAGTCTATTACAGATCCGTGCCTCGGCTGGGAAGACAGCGAGCGCCTGATCTACGAGATCGCAGATTCACTGTAAACATCCCGACTATAAGACTGCAGAAAATACGACAGATGTCTGCACTGAAAAAGACAACAGGGCAGCAGGCTTAAGGCAGCAAAAGGAGAAGTACAATGAACATGGATTTTGAAGCTCTGCGGAAGGATCTGATTCAATATTTCGATGTTGCAAGACAGATCGGCCTGCTGTGCGCAGCAGAGTCGGAAGTGCAGATTATGAATGCGGATGAAGCAGAACTTGTATCACTGGCAGCAGACCAGGGGTGGGATTTAGGACGGTACATTCAGGAATAATTCCGGCATACCGCAAAGGAGGATGCTATGAACATCAGACTGGAGAATCTGACGAAACGATATCCGAATCGAAACAAACGAATCAAAGAAGAGGTTGTAGCGGTGGATCATTTCACCTTCGATATCCCGGACGGGAAGCTGATCGGTCTTCTCGGTCCTTCCGGCTGCGGAAAGAGTACAACCCTGAATATGCTCTGTGGTCTGGAGACACCCACAGAGGGAAAGATCTTTTTCGGTGACGCTGATGTAACAGAGCTCCCGGCAGAAAAGCGCGGAGTTGGCATGGTGTTCCAGAGCTATGCTCTGTATCCGCATCTTACGGTTCGCAGAAATATCACCTTCCCGCTGGAAAATCTGAAGAAAGATCAGAAGCTCTCCCGCGAAGAGATGGACAGAAGGGCTGATGAAGCTGCTCATCTGGTGCAGCTGGACGGCCTGATGGACAGAAAGCCGGGAGAACTCTCCGGCGGTCAGCAGCAGAGAGTTGCCATTGCGAGAGCGCTGGTCAAGATGCCGAAGGTTCTGCTTCTCGATGAGCCGCTCTCCAATCTGGATGCCAGACTGCGTCTGCAGACAAGAGAGGAGATCCGCCGTATCCAGCAGGCAACGGAGATTACAACAGTCTTCGTCACACATGATCAGGAAGAGGCGATGAGCATCTCGGATCTGATCGTGGTCATGTCTGCCGGTGTGGTGCAGCAGATCGGAAAGCCGCAGGATGTGTATGATCATCCGGTAAATCTCTTTGTTGCAAAGTTCCTAGGCACACCGCCGATTAACGTATTCCACGGCAAAGTCAGCGGCGGAAAACTCCTGATCGGAGATGCTGCTGTTCTGGAAGTCGGTGCGGTTCCGGATCAGGAGGTAGAAGTAGGTATCCGTCCGGAGGGCTTTATTCCGGATGCGGACGGCCCCCTGCAGTGCGGTCTGCATGCGGTGGAAGTCATGGGACGCGACACCAGCATCGTGGCATCACATCCTGCATTTGCAGGGACGGAGATTCGTGCGATCGTAGACTCGGATCTTCGCCCGAAAGATGTCGGCGAGCAGGTGCATTTTTCACTGAAACCGCATAAGGTGCATATCTTCAATCAGAAGACAGGTGAGCGCATTCCGTTTGGAGAGGAGTAAGCATGGGACGATCTAATAAGAAGGCCTGGCTGTATCTTCTGCCGGCGATTCTGTTTCTGGCACTCTTCATGATTTATCCGCTTTTTGATGTCATTATCTATTCTTTTGAAGAGGGCTATAATTCGGCATCGCAGACATCCTTCGGTACAGGTCTGTACAATTTCCGCTATGTTCTGCGGGATCCGTACTTCCTGCAGGCACTGGGCAACACGTTTCTGCTGGTTCTGATTACAGTGCCGGTTTCAACCTGTCTGGCTCTGCTGATTTCTGTCGGCCTGAACTCCATCAAGCCGCTGAAAGAGCTGTATCAGACTGTATACTTCCTTCCGTATGTAACCAACACACTGGCAGTCGGTCTCGTCTTCATGATTCTGTTCAAGAGGACACCGTATTCGGACGGAATGGTAAACCTGCTGCTGCAGTGGTTCGGAGGTTCATCGGTGGATTTCATCGACGGACCGTACTGGGCAAAGATGACGGTCATGTGCCTGTATACAGTCTGGGTCGTACTGCCGTTTAAGATCCTGATTCTGACCAGTGCGCTTGCATCGGTGAATCCGGATTATTACAAGGCGGCTCGCGTGGACGGAACCTCCTCCTGGAGAATCTTCCGCAAGATCACTCTTCCGATGATTTCGCCGATGATTTTCTATCTGGTCGTAACCGGCTTTATCGGCGCATTCAAGGCCTACAGCGATGAGGTTGCGATCTTCGGAACGAACCTGAATGCAGCCGGTATGAATACAATTGTCGGCTATGTCTATGACATGCTGTACGGTGACAGCGGCGGATACCCGTCTTATGCATCGGCAGCGGCTCTTATTCTTTTTGCGATTGTTCTGACGATTACCTGCATCAACCTGCTGGCAAGCCGGAAAACAGTCTACAGAGGAGCGTGAGACAATGAATGAGGATATGAATTATCAGAAACTCGGAAAGACAGCGAAGGCCGGTAAGAAAGTCCGTTCCGGCATCACCTATGTGCTGCTGACACTCTGGGCGCTGATCGTGCTGTTTCCGTTTTTCTGGATGCTGCTGACTTCTGTGAAGAGCTACAGCTCCTATAACTCGGAATATGTTCCGAAGCTGTATACACTTTCACCGACACTGCAGAATTATGCAGATGCATTTACAGCAGTGCCGCTGGGACGCTATTTCTTCAATACGATTGTATTCACGGTGCTGACAACAGCGCTGATGCTCGTGGTGAGTGTGCTGGCAGCCTATGCCTTTGCACGTCTGAAATTTCGCGGGAAGGATCTGGTCTTCACCTGCTTCCTGGCGCTGATGATGATTCCGAATGAGCTTGTCATCATCACCAATTTCACAACAATCACGAACTGGAACATGCGGAATACCTTTATCGGTCTGATTCTGCCGTCGGTTACCTCTGTCTTCTATATCTATCTGCTGAAGGAGAATTTCGAGCAGGTGCCGGAGGAGCTTTACAAGGCAGCCAAGGTGGACGGAACCTCCGATCTGGGTTATCTTCTTCGCGTACTTCTTCCGATCTGCCGTCCGACCATTATCACCATCATCATTCTGAAGGTGATCGAGTGCTGGAATTCCTACGTCTGGCCGCGTTTGATTACGGACCAGCAGGCATATTTCCTGGTGTCAAACGGTATTCAGGAGATCAGAGAGAACGGCTTCGGCCGCGACAATATCCCGGCCATGATGGCAGCGGTCGTTGTCATCTCACTGCCGCTGATTGTTCTCTTCCTTCTGTTCCACAAGAAGATTATGGAAGGTGTTTCAAGAGGCGGTACAAAGGGCTGAGGAAGCCGGAGGAGATAAGATGATGTTTAGGAAAATGCATGCGGCTGCGATGGCAGTTATGCTTTTGAGTCTGACACTTCTGCTCGGCGGCTGCCACGGCGCGAGAGTCAGCAGTGCGTTTGGGGTGCCGTCAAATTTTGACACTTCAAAAAAGCACGCCGTGACATTCTGGGCAAAGAATGACACGAACAAGAATCAGACAAAGATTTATGAGCAGGCGATCGCTGATTTTGAGAAGCTGTATCCGAATATTACAGTCAATCTCAGACTGTATACGGACTACATCAAGATCTACAACGACGTTATCACCAACATTGCAACGAATACGACACCGGATGTCTGCATCACCTATCCGGATCACATCGCGACCTATATGACGGGCGACAATGTAGTGGTGCCGCTGGATGAACTGATCAGCGACAGTCGCTTCGGTCTCGGCGGAAGCGAGCTGCAGTTTGACGGCCCGACAAAGGAAGAGATGATTCCGGAGTTTCTGGAGGAAGGCAAGATCGGAGGCGTGAGCTACGCTGTTCCCTTCATGCGCTCCACAGAGGCGTGTTATGTAAATAAGGATTATGTCGAGAAGCTTGGATTTGAGCTTCCCGAGACACTGACCTGGGATTTTATCTGGGAGGTGTCGGAGGCAGCTTTAGAGAAGGACAAGGACGGCCTGTATAAGGTCAACGGCCAGAAGGTCATGCTTCCCTTCATCTACAAGTCGACAGACAACATGATGATTCAGTCCCTGCAGCAGCTCGGTGCGGGCTATGCGACGGAGAACAGTGAGATCGAGATCTTCAATGAGCAGACGAAGGAGATTCTGAAAGAGGTGGCTGCCCATACGAAGACAGGTGCATTTTCCACCTTTAAGATCTCCGGCTATCCGGCCAACTTCCTGAATGCAGGCCAGTGTATCTTTGCAGTGGATTCAACAGCCGGTTCTACCTGGATGGGATCGGATGCACCGCTGATTGATATCGCGGAGTCTGCCCTTGTGGATTTTGAGACAGAAGTCATGATGATTCCGCAGTATGATCCGGAGCATCCGCAGATGATCTCCCAGGGTCCGTCTGTCTGTGTCTTCAATAAGGAAGATCCGCAGCAGGTCCTTGCATCCTGGCTGTTTACACAGTATCTGCTGACCAATGAGGTGCAGATCGCCTATGCGCAGACAGAGGGCTATGCGCCGGTCACTGCGAAGGCGCAGCAGTCGGAGGAATATCAGGATTATCTGGCGCGCAGCGGAGAAGACAGCGATCACTATAAGGTGAAGATTGATGCGACAAAACTGCTGCTGGATCATACGGCAGATACATTTACAACACCGGTCTTTAACGGCTCCGCTTCCTTGCGTGTGGCGGCAGGTCAGCTGATTGAGAGCGTGACCAAGTCAGTCAGAAGAAAGGCGACAGCAGATGATGCCTTCTTTGAAAATCTGTTCTCAGAGGTAACTTCCCTGTATCATCTGGATCAGATTGTTCCGGCAGATTCGACGGACGGAAAGAAGCCTCTCGGCCCGCTTCCGACGGCATCAAAGCTCCTGCTCGGCACACTGCTGGCTGTCTGGATCGGAATTATCTGTGTATTTCTTGCCGGAAAAGTCAGAGGTTCCGAAAAAAAATCTTGAGATTTCGGAATTAAAGTGCTATTGTTGTTGATGTTGTTTTGATATAAAGGTCCATGCGAAGTGCGAATGCACCGGAAGGCAGACTTTTATACACAATATATAGACGAATGAATAAAGAAGTGAAAGGGAAGTTTATCATGAAAAGAGCATTATCAGTTCTGGTTATTTCTTCTGTTGCTGCACTGACACTGGCTGGCTGCGGTACATCCAAGAGCACATCTTC
>JAUNAG010000118.1 GCA_030527685.1 Lachnospiraceae bacterium
TTTAGGAATTTTCGAGTTTTATGTGTTTCACTGTTCAGTTATCAAAGTGCTTTTTGAACTGTTTTCGCTTTGTTTGTTGCCCGCGAAACAGCTTAATCAATTTACCATAGCACCAAGGGCATGTCAACACTTTTTTGAAACTTTTTTGTTTTTTCTCAGGATTTATTTTATAGCCTTAATTTCAGGCTTAATCCATGTTTTTGCTCTCCGGCTATGCTGGTCTATTATATAGAAAAAAGTCGTTTCGATCAACTGAATCGAAACGACTTTTTATTTCGTTACATACGTGTCACATATATTCGTTATATCCTTTACGCACCTGCCACGCCTTTGATCAAACCGGTAAGCGCAGCGGAAAGCAGATTGTGGTCTGCCAGAAGTGTCAGAAACGGGCTCTGGCGGATCTGTGCCAGCAATCCTGTAAACGGCGCCGTAAAGGACAGCAGCTCGATCACGCCGAACCACAGCCATACTACAAGCAGTGCCTTTGCAAGACCGAGCGGAAAGCCCAGGACATGATCCAGCATGCTGACATGCCCTGCCTTGATCAGTCTTCCCACAATAAACTGCAGAACAAAGCCCAGAATCAGTGCGATAACAAATGTCGCCACTGCCGCAAAGATGGTGATAATCACATCTGAAATCTGGTCTGCTGCCGCACTTTTCACTGAGTCTGTGCTGACCGCAAGCGCCAGAATCACTGCCGCAATTTCATCCGGCGATGACGCCTGTGTCAGACTCGGCACTGTTCCTCCGTTCATTCCGCTGGCTGCAATGACAGCGGCAGATTGTCTCTCCACATATCCCGAGACATATTCGCTCTGTTCAAACTGTGTCTTTACAAAAGGCGTCATAACCAGCATGGCCAGTATGACAACCCACAGAAAGACCATCGAAAAGATCGATCTGAAAAAGCCTTTCCGAACCGCGCGAAAGACCGTAAAAAGAAGATATGCCGCTACAATCACTGTCAGAATATTCATGTTCGCTGCCTCCTCTCCTTATATTTCCTACTTAAGCCTGATCAGCTCTGCAGCACTGTCCGAAACCAGCAGCATTTTCCTCCTGCCAAGTCCGATGACATCCGTGATGCTTCCCTCGCTGATCGTTCCCTGATAACGGCAGACACCCTTCACACTGTATACACTGAAATGAACGGTATCGCTGAAGACGACCTCATTGCCGCAGATATGCACTCTGTCATAACTGTGGTCAATATACTGGTCCGAGCGGTGATTTCCGCCGCTGGAATATAAACGCAGTCTGTAGCTGTGTTCCCTGCTGTCACTGCGGAAGACAAAGCCGACATAATCGCTGTCATGGAAGACACTGACGATGTCTTCGTCAAAATCAACGTTTTTCGTCTGCTTCGGGTTGTCCACTCCCTTATAGACCGTAAATCCGTTATCGCGGAACAGAACGCACTCATTTCCGATGTACTGCAGATCCGGTATGATTGTTCCGGAAAATGCAGCCTCTGCCGCTACGTTATTCTCTTTTTTCTGTCCGTTTTTGCTGAAACTGTAAAAACGAACTGTTGATCCTACTGTTCCGTCTGCAGCAGTCAGATAGGACACCGCCAGTCCGAGTCCGTTCTCCGAAAGTGACAGAGCAACCGGATATCCCGGATCCGTCATAGAGGACTCTCCTTCTGCGATCACACTGCCGGTCGCAGAATAGTAAGACATCCTTGTCTTATCTCCGTTATTCAGAAGTGCCGCAACCGTTCCGCTGCCCGATACGCAGGCGCGCAGAATCGGAAGAGATGCGCTGAAACTTCCCTGCTGCTTCTTTCCGTTAAACAGATAGAAGGAAGTTCCCTGTCTGTCGTAAATCAGAATCCATTTGCCGTATACACTGACCTGCGGATTGCTCATGGAATAAGTCACATTCCAGATCTGATTCAGTTTGGAACCGATCAGTGCCGCACCGTCTGCCGAATACCGGACAACACCTGCATCCGTATAAGCGTACTGTGAAACGCTCTGAGATTTTTCCAATGACCTGACCACGTCATAGGTATGATAGGTTCTTCTCTCCAGCGCTCCGTATACCAATATAACCAGAACAGCAAGAAAAACCACGACCAGAGCCGTGGCTATATAACGCATTCTTTTGCGGTTTAGAAGTTCAATCAGTCTGTTCACTTTTCTTTCCGTATTACAGTGTCGTCCTTCCCTCAAGTGCGCGAAGCAGCGTCACTTCATCAATATTTTCCAGATCACCGCCCACCGGAACACCGTTGGCAATTCTTGTCACCCTGATGCCGGTCGGTCTGATCAGACGGCTGATATACATCGCCGTTGTCTCGCCCTCGAGCGTGGAATTGGTTGCAATGATCACTTCCTGCACATCTCCGTTCAGTCTCTGCATCAGTTCCTTCAGACGGATATCATCCGGTCCGATTCCGAGCATCGGAGAAATGGCGCCGTGAAGAACATGATAGACGCCGTCATATTTGCCTGTCCGCTCATAGGCAGCCAGGTCCCTTGTGGTCTCCACAACCATAATCGTGGAGTGGTCCCTCTTTGCATCCGAGCAGATCGGGCAGCGTTCACTGTCCGTCAGTGTGAAACACTCTGCGCAGTACCGCACATTCTTTCTGGTTTCAACCAGTGTCTTTGACAGCTTTTCCACTTTTTCTTCGGGAAGGCTGACAATGTGAAATGCAAGTCTCTGCGCCGTCTTCGACCCTATTCCGGGCAGTGTAGCGAGCTGCTCTATGAGCTCGCTCATATGTCCGCTGAAATAATTCAATCTACCAGCTCCAATCTAAGTTCAATCAGAACAGACCGCCCAGACCGCCGCCAAGGCCGCCCATTGCGCTGCCGAGAGCACCGACTGATGCACCCTGTGCGTCATCAATCTGCTTTAATACATCAGCAAATGCTGCTGTAATCATCTCTTCCAGTGTCTCTACATCTTCCGGATCCACTGCATCCGGATCGATCTTCAGGGAGTTGATCTGACGCTTGCCGTTCATAGACAGCTTGACAGCTCCGCCGCCGATCTGTGATGTGAATTCGCTTTCCTCCAGAGCCTTCTGGCTCTCTTCCATCTGACGCTGCATCTTCTGTGCCTGCTTCATCAGGTTCTGCATATTGCCGGGCATTCCGCCTCCAAAGCCGCCGCTGCGCTTTGCCATGTTGTTTCCTCCTGTTGTATATAAACTAATATTTGATCAGGGCTCATCTTCGTCCACGGCATCGATCTCCATATTGATCTTCTGCCGCAGCATGCCCTCGATATCAACTGTTTTCAGATCTGCAGATCTTCCGGATGCCAGGTGCAGCTCGATTTCGATATGTCTGCCTGTCTTTCTTTCCAGGTATGTCTGCAGTTCTTCTGCGCATTCGCTGTTATTGATAAACAGACTGTCCGCAACCTCTGTGCCGTTCAGCTCAATAAAGAGCTTGTTCTCCAGCGTTTTCGCATTGAACTGCGGCACTGCATCGTGTTTCAGACGATTCTTTACAAAGCCGTCGTCCATCCCGCCGATCAGATGCTTCCAGTCCTCACAGATGGCGCGCAGATCCTCCGGTGCCGCAGGCGGGAGCATCTCCCTCTCCTCCTGCGGTTCCTCAAAAGGGATTCCCGCTGCTGCTGCCGCCGGCGCAGCTGTCGGCACGAAACCGCCGTTTTCCAGATCAGAAAGTCTTCTCTCGAGCTTCATGATCCGGGCCTCCAGCGCTTCCTCTGTCTGCTCCCCTTCGGGGCAGGCAAGCTGCAGAAGTGCCAGTTCTGTCAGAACGCGCTTGTTGGTTGCATAGCGCATCCTGCTCTGCAGTTCGGAGAGAATTCGGATCGCACGCATCAGCGCTCCCGCACTGCTGTCTGAAGCCGTATCCCGCAGATCCAGCAGCTGTTCTTCTGACGCATCAATAATCTCCTGCGCCTCCGCTGCCGAGGTCGACGATACGACCAGCAGGTTTCTCAGATACCAGATCAGGTCGCTGATAAACTGGCCGATCTCCACTCCATCTGCCAGCTGTGAGCCGAAAAGCTTCAGCGCATCAGCTGCATTTCCCGAAAAAAGTGCGTTCGTGAGCTCCCGGAAGATGGTGGCATCCGCCTCACCGAGTGCTTTCAGCACCTTCTCATAGGTCAGTTCCTCATCCATATAGAAGGCAATACACCGGTCGAGCAGCGAAAGTGCGTCTCGCATGGAGCCGTCCGCGGCACGTGCAACAAAATGCAGTGCCCGGTCCTCTGCCTTCACGCCTTCCTTATCTGTCAGCTCACGCAGACGTCCCCTGATGGTGTCGGCGTCAATTCGACGAAAATCATAGCGCTGGCATCTAGACAGGATGGTCACCGGAATCTTGCCCACATCTGTGGTTGCAAGAATGAAAATCACATAAGAAGGCGGCTCCTCCAGCGTCTTCAGCAGAGCGTTGAAGGCTCCTCCGGAAAGCATATGCACCTCATCGATGATATACACCTTGTAACGTCCGCGGGTCGGACGGTACTGCACTTCTTCTATGATTTCACGAATATGATCGACGCCGTTGTTGGAAGCGGCGTCGATCTCAATCACATTCATGGATGTTCCGTTTGCGATTTCCTCGCAGGAAGCGCAGTGTCCGCAGGGACTTCCGTTGACCGGATTCTCACAGTTGACTGCCTTTGCAAGGATCTTCGCGATTGAGGTCTTTCCTGTTCCCCTCGTTCCGCAGAACAGATAGGCGTGCTGTGTCCTGTCTGTTTTTACCTGATTGCGAAGAGTTCTGACGATATGATCCTGCCCCCTGACCTCATCGAAGGAGGAAGGACGAAACTTGCGGTAAAGAGCTACGTAAGACATATATTTCCTCTTAACAGGTCACGCCGTCTTCTGCCCGTCTCTCATCTGACGTAACAGAGGCGCACGACCGGCCGTCCGGATTGCTCAGTCACCGAAACTGATGCCGATGGACTTGGCAAGCAGGACTGTCTGATCGTTGGGGTCTACGGTCTTCAGCTTGCCTGCTGATTTTCCGAGATCGACCTTCTTGATAACATTATTGACAGTTGCGACCATGATGCCGTATTCACCCTTCAGGATGCACTGTGCAGCATAGGCGCCGAGTTTTGTGGAGAGAATGCGGTCGAACGGATCCGGTGAGCCGCCGCGCTGTACGTGGCCCGGGACGGTTACGCGGACTTCATAGCCTGTTCTCTTTGTGATTTCTTCTGCCAGCTTGTAGGAGACAGACGGGTACTTTGCTGTGATCTTCTCCAGTGCCTTCTTCTGTTCCTTCTTCTCAAGCTTTGCGATATCCTTGGAAACCGCACCTTCTGCAACCGCAAGAATGGTGAACTTCTTGCCGCTGGAGTGACGTCTGTCAATTGCCTGGCATACCTTCTTGATATCATACGGAATTTCCGGAAGCAGAATGATATCTGCGCCGGCTGCAACGCCTGCGGAAAGGGTCAGCCAGCCAACCTTGTGGCCCATGACTTCGACGATGAAGACACGTCCGTGTGAGGAGGCTGTTGTATGAATCTGATCAATGGCTGCTGTCGCAATGTCAATGGCTGACTGGTAGCCGAATGTCAGGTCTGTGCCGTAGATATCATTATCGATCGTCTTCGGAAGATGGATGATATTCAGTCCTTCCTCGCGAAGAAGATTTGCTGTCTTCTGTGTGCCGTTGCCGCCGAGAATGACCAGGCAGTCGAGGCGAAGCTTGTAATAATTCTGCTTCATTGCCTCTACCTTATCAAGGCCGTTGGCATCCGGAACGCGCATCAGCTTGAACGGCTGACGGGAGGATCCGATGATTGTACCGCCTCGTGTCAGAATACCCGAGAAGTCTGCAGCTGTCAGCAGACGATAGTTTCCGTAGATCAGGCCCTTGTAGCCTTCTTCAAATCCGTAAATTTCCAGATCTTTCAGGTTGTGGCTTAAGCCTTTTACGACACCGCGCATGGTCGCATTGAGCGCCTGGCAGTCACCGCCGCTTGTAAGCAGTCCGATACGTTTCATAGCAAAACCCTCCTTAACGCTTCTGGTTCCGAAATTCATATGATAATTCAGTATAACCCACCTGCGTTTATTTGACAATTCACAGAAAGTCAGATATACTTTCTACTACCGTGCAACCGGGGCAGCAGCGGCGCCCTGTAGCCTGCAATCCGCTATAGCAGGGGTGATGCCGATCCGAGGGTTAGTTCTGGTGGAGCTGCCCCCTTCAAGTGGCGTTGACGTTTGGGTCTTGCGCAACGGGAATCTGCGAATCGTGTCAGGATGGGAACATAGCAGCACTAAGCAGAAACTCTCGTGTGTCGCAGGGGTGCCTGAGCCGAGTTAACTGTCGGGGTTACGTCCGGTGGAACTCATTCAGAGTGAGGTGCACGGCTTTTATATGCAATTAAGGCTTCGTTTCCGGTCCGGAACGAAGCCTTTTTCTATTCATATGATTCTGTTCTATCACTTTCTATATACGAAAGTGTTTCAGGCTCTTTCTGCATCGGATTCTTGCTTGCTTGCTCGTTTTGTTGCTTCCAGCCTCTTTCATTGATAAAAAAGAAAACCGGATCGTTTCCGATCCGGTTTTCTTTATCTTCTCTGTATGCGGAGCAGTGCGATTCCCGCAATCAGAACGGCTGCCAGCAGTACTCCCAGCACAATCAGGAGAATTGTAACGCCGGTATGGCCGCCGTTTTCTTTTTCCTGACCCTCGTTCTGTGTTTCCTCTGCCTGTGTGTTCTTACTTTCTGTCAGGGCAGCTGCATCGGCTGCTGTCACCACAGCTGAACCGACCGGAAGCTTGTTGTAATAGCTGTCCACTCTCTCGGAGCCGTCTGCAAGCTCTGTCACAGTCTGCTCTACTGTATCCGTTGAGACGCCGGTCGGAAGTGTTACCTTCACGCCGTTGAGTTCTGTCGTCTCAAAATTGTTGAAACCATATTCAAACAAATACTTCGTATCCACAAAGTCTGTCTTATCCGGCCCGCGCATGACGACACAGACCAGGGTTCTTCCGTTCTTCTCGGCCGCCGTCACGAGTGTTCGCCACGCTGCCTTTGTAAATCCTGTCTTGCCGCCGATTGCATACTCGTAATAGTATTCGCTGGAGGGCTGAATCAGCTGGTTATGGTTATCGTATACACGCTCTGTCGATGTCTTGTTCGTCGGCGGAACTGTATACTGCTTCGTGCTGATCACCTTCCGGAAGGTTTCGTTCTTCAGGCAGGCGCACATGATCTTTGCCATGTCCTCTGCCGTCGTGTAATGATCGGAATCCGGCATGCCGCTGGCATTGACGAAATGTGTGTTTGTACAGCCAAGTTCTGCTGCACGTGCATTCATCATGTCTGCAAATCCGCTGACACTGCCGCCTACATGGACACCGAGCTGTACTGCAATATCATTGGCTGATTTCAGCAGAGCCATGTAGAGGCACTGCTCTACTGTAAATTCTTCTCCGCCGACGGTCACCGCATTGGTGCTTCCGTCTGTTGTATGCACCAGTCCGTCCGCGCCCATGGTAACCGTTTCATTCAGATCACAGTTTTCAATGGCAAGAAGAGCCGTCATGATCTTGGTCGTACTGGCCGGATAGCGGATTTCCGAGCGGTTCAGTGAATACATGATCGCGCCGGTATCGGCATCCATGACAATGCCGCTCTCCTCATTGATCTCTTTGGCCTGCGGCCAGCCCGGAAGAAGGTTTGTCAGAGGGATCTTAGACTGATCCACCGCTTCCGTCGGAGCCGCCGTGGTGCCGGCGGTCGTACTATCCGCTGCCGTGGCG
>JAUNAG010000119.1:0-532 GCA_030527685.1 Lachnospiraceae bacterium
GATATCGATACGAAAATTACACCAGCCGGTGTGGCGGAATTGGCAGACGCAAGGGACTTAAAATCCCTCGGAGGCAACTTCGTGTCGGTTCGAGTCCGACCACCGGCATGTCAGAAATCCCGGGAGCTCAATGATGAGGGCGTCCGGGTTTTTTTGTTATTCAAAAGCTTTTTGTAAGAGAGGAGAATTATTATGAAAGCAAAAAAGGTAGCAGCAGTTCTGCTTGCGTCTGCTATGGCAGTATCCGCTTCCACTGCAGTTTATGCAGCTGACAGCTCTGTTTCTTCTGTTGCAGAATCTATCGCAGAAGAAGTCGCAGAGGCAGATCAGACTCCGGTTACAGCTGAGGAAATGACAGCTGAAAACTATGCAGATTTTATTACCCTTTCTGATTACAAAAACCTTGCTGTCGGATTTGCTGACGGCGAGCAGGTCGCTGAAGGCGATACAGTTGTGATCGACTTTGTCGGCAAGGTAGCTCCGGAAGTGGCTGCTGCACTTGCTGCTGCTTATGAGACTGAAGCAGAGACAG
>JAUNAG010000119.1:542-7739 GCA_030527685.1 Lachnospiraceae bacterium
TTTGCTGAGCTGATTGAAGAGGCAGAGAGCGGAAATCTCGTTGAGTCTGCTGCAGAAGATGCTCTGACAGGCCTTCTTGAGAGCGAAGCAGAGGAGATGAAGGACAGCATCGCAGAGGCAGTTTCCGAAGATGCTGAATGGGTTGAGTTCGATGGAGGTTCCGCTCAGGACTATGAGCTTCAGATCGGCTCCGGTGCTTTCATTGAAGGATTCGAGGATCAGCTGATCGGTCATGTGATCGGTGATACAGTTGAGATCCGCCTGACATTCCCGGAAATGTATTATGAAGCTCTTGCAGGCCAGGATGTTGTCTTTGAGACAACAATCAAGGATGCATATCATATGTCTAAGGATTCAGTTCTTCAGAATGTAACAGAAGCGTCCGAGGTTCTGCAGTATCCGCAGCCGCTTCTTGATTCCCTGACAGAAGAGTATATGACTCAGGTCAGAGCTTACTACAATATGTACTTCCCGGCTGAGGAAGAGACAACAGATTCTTCCGCTGATTCTCTGGCTGAGTCCGTTGAAGAAGCTGTTGAGTCCGCAGCTGAAGCAGTTGAAAATACTGTATCCGATGAGGCAATGATGGCTGTTCTCGGTCTTGATGCTGCAACTCTTGATACAATCGTCAAGACAGAAGCAAAGCTTGAGATGACAGCACGTGCAATCGTTGCAGCTGAAGGCGTAGACTATGAGGAAGCTGTTACAACCTTCCTTGCAGAGTACGGCTATGAATCTGTTGATGCAGTTCTTGCAACAGGTGCTACGCAGGCACAGCTGGATCGTGCAGTTTACAATTCAGCAGCACAGAAGGCGATTCTGAGCTATCAGGACGCTGAATAATTCATATTTCATAAGGTAAAAATCAAAACCAGAACACATCATATGAAGAAGGCATGACGCTATGCTGGATTATCTGATTAAGAATGGATTGATTATGAACGGCAGAAAAGAGCCCGCTTTTATGGGCTCTGTTGCCGTAAAAGATGGAAAGATCGCCGGGATTGGCCATATTGAGCCGCCCGGTGATCTTTCAGCTGTACAGATATTGGATGCAGACGGTGCGTGGATTACACCGGGCTTCGTTGATATCCATCGTCACGGCGATCTTCTGGCGCTGCATAACGGAGACGACGAGCTTCTGAACAGGCAGGGAATCACAACTGTTGTAAACGGTAACTGCGGTCTGTCCGCGGCACCGGCGGGGACGACGTACCGGAATGAGATTCTGCCTTTCCTGAGTTCTGTAATCGGTGTGCTGCCGGAGAGGATTTCCCCGGAGTGTCTGGAGAGCATGGGTTCTTATATGCGGGCACTTTCCACATGCCGGAGAAGTGTGAACACAGGCATGCTGGTCGGAAACGGCACAGTTCTTGCATCGGTATCCGGTTACAGAGTCGGAGCAGTACAGAAGCAGGAGATAGAGGCAGCTTCTCTTCGTATCGAGGAAGGTCTTGCCGCAGGCGCACTCGGTGTCAGCATCGGGCTTGCCTATGCTCCGGAATTCCGCTATAAGGCGGCGACGATGAAGGAAGTTCTTCGTCCGCTTGCCGGAAAGAAGATTCCGCTTCTGGTCCATATCCGGAATGAGGGCGACGGTCTCTATGAGGCTGTTCTGGAGATGCTTGATGTGGCGCGTGCACTGCACATTCCGCTTCACATCAGCCATATGAAATGCATCGGCCGCAGAAACTGGCGCAGACTGCCGGCGAAGGTGATGGAAGCTGTCACGGAAGCAAGAAATGAAGGGTTGGATGTCAGCTATGACCTGTATCCTTACATTACCGGTTCCACACAGCTTGTTCATCTGCTTCCGCCTTATGCGCAGGAGGGCGGCACCGAGGCAATTGTAAAAAGACTTTCAGATCCGGAGGAAAGGAAGAAACTCGTAGAAGTGCTTTCGCAGCCTTCCTCTGATTTTGAAAATATTGTTGATCTCGTCGGCTTCGAGGGGATCAGCGTCAGTACACTTCACAGTGACCGCTTCAGGCGCTATGAAGGAAGTACACTGGCAGAAATCGCAGAGGCGGAGCATACAGACGGCTATTCCGTTCTGTTTGATCTTCTGATTGAAGAGAAGTGCATGGTTCCGATGCTGGATACCTTCGGCTGCGAAGAGGATCTTCGTTTCTTCTATGCAGACCCGAGAGCAGCTGTGATTTCCGATGCGATCTATCCTTCCGGAGGAAAGGTGCACCCGCGCGTTTACGCAGCATTTCCCAGATTCCTGATTGAACATGTCAGGGAACACAGGGATCTAGCACCGGAGGATGCCATCTATCGCATGACGGCACTGCCGTCTGAAACACTTTCAATGGACTGCGGCGTACTGGAGATCGGAAAAGCAGCGGATCTGAATGTATTTCGGCTTTCGGAGCTTCGTGCTCCTGCAGATTTTGATGATCCTTACCGGTTCTGCGAGGGCTTTCGGCTGGTCATGGTCGGCGGTGAGCCGGTTGTGATGCAGGATCGATGGCTCGGCGGTAGTGCCGGCAGAATAATCAGACGCTGACATGGAGGTTTATGATGAAAGATACAATTCTTTATTTTGTACTGCCCTGTTATAACGAAGAAGCAGTTCTTCCGGAGACGGCAAAGCGTCTTTATGCCAAGTGTGATCGTCTGATTAAGGCTGGCAAGATTTCTCCGGAGAGCAGAATTCTGTTTGTCAATGACGGCAGCAAGGATTCTACCTGGATGCTGATCGAGAAGCTGCACAGCTTCCGTCCGATCTTCGCAGGTCTGAATCTGAGCCGCAACAGAGGACATCAGAATGCACTGCTGGCAGGTCTGATGTATGCCAAGGATTACTGCGACATCGCGGTTTCCATGGATGCGGATCTGCAGGATGATATTGATGCAGTGGACGAGATGATCTCCAAGTATGAAGGTGGCTGTGATATCGTTTACGGTGTGCGCAACAACCGCGACACTGATTCCTGGTTCAAGCGTACAACAGCACGCGGCTTCTACCGCCTGATGACCCGTATGGGCGTCGAGATGGTCAGTGACAGTGCGGATTACCGTCTGATGAGCCGCAGAGCTCTGCTTGCTCTCTCGGAATTCAAGGAAGTCAATCTGTTCCTGCGCGGTATGGTGCCGATGATCGGCATGAAGACAGACAAGGTCTTCTACAAGCGCGGAGAGCGTTTTGCAGGAGAGAGCAAATATCCGCTGCGCAAGATGCTGGCCTTCTCTATTGAAGGTATTACTTCTTTGAGCGTACAGCCGATCCGCCTGATTACGAACACAGGTATCTTCGTTTTCCTGATCAGCCTTGCACTTCTGATCTGGGGCATTATGCAGAAGGTCCGCGGCGTGACAGTCAGCGGCTGGGCATCACTGATTGTTTCCATCTGGGCAATCGGCGGTCTGATCCTTCTCGGCATCGGTGTCATCGGCGAGTATATCGGCAAGATTTATCTGGAGTCGAAGGCACGCCCGCGCTTCATCATTGATACAGCACTGAATGAGGCTCGCAAAAAGGAAGAGGATCCGATTTCCGTTCAGGATGTGATCAATGAGATCCGGAAGCATTCCGGTGATCTGCAGATCTGAAGATACAGCCTGAGGCAGCAAAAACTGCAGGGATCCATATAGATTGAGAAGAGTGTGAGTTCATACTTTCACGGAGAATACATGAAAGCAGTACACGAATTTAATCCGGTTTATAACAACGAGTCGAGAATCCTGATTCTCGGCTCGTTTCCGTCTGTAAAGTCAAGAGAACAGAAATTTTATTACGGCCACCCGGCCAACAGATTCTGGAAGGTACTGGCGCAGGTCAGGGAAGAGGAGATTCCGAAGACGGTAGAGGAGAAAACAGCATTTCTCCTTCGGAACAGAATTGCCGTCTGGGATGTCATCGCGGAGTGTGACATAGAAGGGTCATCGGATAGCAGTATTCGCAATGCGGTGCCGACGGATGTGGAGAAAATTCTGAGAGAAGCTCCGATTCAGGCGGTGTTCTGCAACGGCAGACTGTCTGAAACACTGTTTCACAGATACCACACTGTTTCAGAGGAGATTTCAGTAACCGGTCTTCCCTCGACAAGTCCTGCAAATGCGGCGTGGTCAATGGAAAAATTGTACAAAAAATGGGTGGTTATTAACAGCTATTTGCCTAAGAAATAAATGATCATTGACGCAATGTTTCTGAACATGATATGGTCATTTGTGAAAACGATGCCATATGAAAGGGAGGGGCAAATATGAATATCGGTGACATCGCCGAGATGGCCGGCGTCTCCCGTGCAGCAGTCTCAAGATATCTGAACAACGGATATATCAGTGAGGAGAAAAGCGAGCGTATTCGAAAGGTAATCGAGGAGACGGGATATAAACCGTCTGTCATGGCCCAGACGCTTCGTACAAAGAAGTCGAAGCTGATCGGTGTCGTGCTTCCTCGTATTGATTCTGATTCGATTTCCGGAACAGTTGCCGGAATCGGAAGTTCACTGAATGCAGCAGGGTATGAGATGCTGCTTGCGACAACGGATAACAGTCCTGAGAAGGAACTGGAATATCTGCGTGTGTTTTCCAATAATCGCGTCGACGGCGTGATTCTGATTGCAACGGTTCTGACCAGAGAACACAGGAAACTGATTAAGGAGATGAAGATTCCTGTTGTTGTCGTGGGACAGTGCCTGAGCGGTTGTCTCAGTGTATTTCACGATGATGAACATGCCGGCAGAGAGCTGGGACAGTGCATGCTGGAAAACGGACGCAAAAAAGTTGGCTATATCGGTGTTTTAAAGGATGACGTTGCTGTCGGACAGAAGCGCTGTGAGGGATTCCTGCAGGCAATGGCAGAGGCAGGAATTGCATTTCCCCAGTAAAGAATGGTAATAGCGGATTTCTCGGAGACGTCGGGACAGGAAAAGATGCGCCAGCTGCTGGCTGTCTGCCCTGAGCTGGACGGTGTTGTCTGTGCAACTGACAGGATCGCGCTCGGTGCGATCCGCGAGCTGAAGGCACAGGGAAGACGGATTCCGGAGGACGTTGCGGTGGCAGGCTTCGGCGATAATAAGATCGCAGGCGTGATGACCCCGGGTCTTACAACCATTCATTTCTATTACAGAGAGTGCGGTGCGACGGCTGCTTCCAGAATGATTGAACAGCTGGAGGCGGGAGAGCACGCAACAAAAGAAATCAAGCTTGGTTTCGAACTGATTCGAAGAGAATCATTGTAATTCAGTATTTGTGTTATACTGCTTTAGAGCAGTTTTGAAGTTTTAGTTTTTATCAGAAGCAGGGAGGCTTTTTCATGATCGACGAAAAGTGGGAGGAGCAGTTTAAGGAGAGACTGCAGGAGCATTATGCAGAGATGAAGTGGCTCTATATGGAGCTCTATCATAACGATGAGCAGGCTTTTGCTTATTTCTGCAGCATGCTGCATGATTATTATCAGCAGAGATCCGAAACACTGCAGGCCTGGGATGTTGAGCGCGCTGCCAATCCGGCTGCGAAGAAGGGCAATCAGACGCTTGGTATGATGATGTATACCAATGCATTTGCCGGAACGCTGAACGGTGTGCGTGAACATCTGGACTACATTCGTGAGTGCGGCGTGAATTATCTTCATCTGATGCCGCTCCTGGAATCTCCTGCAGGAAGAAGTGACGGCGGTTACGCTGTTGCGGACTTCCGTAAGGTACAGCCGGAGCTCGGCACGATGGAGGATCTGGCAGAACTTGCAGAGGAATGCCATAAGAAGGGCATGAGTGTGTGCCTTGACTTCGTCATGAACCACACATCTGAGGATCACGAGTGGGCAAGACGTGCGAAAGCCGGTGAACAGGAATATCGTGACCGTTATTTCTTCTTTGATAACTGGGATATTCCGAATCAGTATGAGGAGACAGTTCCGCAGGTATTCCCGCAGACTGCACCGGGCAATTTCTCCTGGTGTCATGAGGCAGGAAAGGTTGTCATGACAACCTTCTATCCGTACCAGTGGGATCTGAACTATGCAAACCCGACTGTTTTCAATGATATGACAGCAAATATGCTGTATCTCTGCAACAACGGCGTGGATATCATCCGTCTGGATGCTGTTCCGTATATCTGGAAGGCACTCGGCACAACCTGCCGCAACCTGCCGCAGGTCCATACACTGGTCAGACTGATGCGTATGGCTGCTGAGGTTGTCTGCCCGGGAACCATCCTTCTCGGTGAGGTTGTTATGGAGCCGTCCAAAGTTGTTCCGTACTTCGGAACACTGGATAAGCCGGAATGCCATATGCTGTACAATGTTACAACAATGGCAAGCACCTGGCATACAGTAGCAACCAAGGATGTCCGCCTGCTTCGTCATCAGCTGGGACAGGTCTTCGCACTGCCGAAGGAATATACCTTCCTGAACTACCTGCGCTGCCATGACGATATCGGCTGGGGCCTTGACTATGATTTCCTGGGCCGCTTCGGTGTTGAAGAAGCTGCTCATAAGAAATATCTGAATGACTATCTGACAGGTAAGTGGTACGGCAGTGATGCACGCGGTGAGCTTTACAATGATGATCCGCGTCTGAGAGATGCCCGTCTGACAGGTACAACCGCTTCACTCTGCGGCATTGAAGCTGCTGAATACGAGCAGAATGCGGATAAGCAGAAGAGAGCCATCACACTGGACGTCATGCTGCATGCATTCCTGCTGACACAGAGCGGTATTCCGGTTCTGTACAGCGGTGATGAAATCGGTCAGCTGAATGACTACACTTACCATGAAGACCCGCTGAAGTGGGAGGACAGCCGTTTCCTGCACAGAGGCAATCTGCATTGGGATGAGGTTGCGCTCCGCAACGATCCGGAGACCCGCCAGGGAAGAATCTTCTCCGAGCTTCGCAAGCTTGAGGAGCTTCGCCGCACACATGAGGTCTTTGAGTCTGCTGCCGATGCATGGATTATTGAGCCGTACAACGATCATATCCTTGCAGTAGGCCGCTACTACAACGGAGAGAAGCTGATCGCACTGTTCAACTTCAGTGAATATGATGAGACAGCATGGATCAACGAGCCGGAAGACTATATCGACCTGATGACAGGTGAGCCGCGCCAGGCAAAGGCAGTCGGCGTTCCGGCATACAGCTTCGCATGGCTGCTGACCAGATTCCCGGCTGAAGAGGAAAAGGCACCGGAAGTCAGGGCAGAAGAAACTGCACCGGTAGAGGCAGCACCGGAAGTCAAGGCAGAGGAAGC
>JAUNAG010000120.1 GCA_030527685.1 Lachnospiraceae bacterium
CATTAAGAGAGATGCTGATATAGTTTCCATCGTATGTCAGCTCTGTAACGGAATTCTTCAACTCTTCTTTTTCAGCTTCGGTCAGTTCAAGTGCAGCCTCATCGGATGCATATCCAGGCAATTCTTCCTCTGAAACTGCTTCATCAGAAATAGGCTTCACATCGTCCGATTCTTTCTGCTCTGTATCGGCATCATCATCCGCATATTCCTCTTCCACATCAAGAGCATCGTCTTCCTCATAACTGTCATCGGCTGTATCAGCTTCTGTCAGCTCATCGTCAGCATAGGTATCGGCAGAATCAGCTTCTGTTTCCGCATCATCCTCTGCATACGCGTCATCTGCATCATTTTCCCCGGAGACAAACTCGTTCTCAGCGGTGACCTCATCAGCCGTTAACATAAGCGCATGCTCATCAGATGCATAAGCGGTCACAGCAGATGTCATCAGATTTGCTGCCAGTACAATGGATAGTAAAACTGCTGTTTTTCTTCTCATTTCAAATCTTCCTTCACACTGCATATTTTTGTTGCTTATTGCTTTGCTTTCCTGCATCTTATCTTAACATACCGGGACATATTATTTCAGATTAATTAGCACAATTCCGACAATACAGCACATAACTCCCAGTATTTTCGTCATGGAAAGCTGCCCCTCTTAAATTCGACAGGTCTTCTGCAATACTCTGCTGTCTTGTAAAAAGATACAGCATGACACAGCCTATTAAGGACACACCATAGGTTGCAGACAGAATCAGAAACGGATTTCCGGAACTTGAAACTGTTTTGCTGATAAATTTGAAAAAAAAGTTGGGGCGGAGTATATTAATTGCTGGTGTGAATGAGCAGAAAACAGGTGCCTGTTTTCAGGAACCTGCAAAAATTACTCTGCCATTAAGGAGTGCGATGAAACAGTATTTGCATAAGAAACAATTTAAGAACATTGCGGTGATGTCCTTTGCGACAGCCATTATCGCCTTTGCCGTCTATTTCTTTCTGATCCCGAGCCACGCCAGTATCTCGAGTGTCTCCGGTCTGGCGATGATTTTGTCGCATTTTATTCCTCTTAAGATTTCCGTTATTACCATGATCCTGAATGTATTTCTTCTGATCATTGGTTTTATCTTCTGCGGAAAAGAATTCGGATTCAAGACTGTCTATACCTCCATTCTGCTGCCGATCCTTCTGGCCGTGTTTGAAGTGCTGTTTCCGGACTTTCAGTCCTTTACCGGCAGTGATGTGCTGGATGCTGCAGGCTATGTTTTTGTGGTATCGATCGGTCTTGCGATTCTTTTTAATATGAATGCATCTTCAGGCGGCATCGATATTGTAGCGAAACTGATGAGCAAGTTTCTGCATATGGATCTCGGCGTTGCCATGTCCTTTGCCGGTATGGTTGTCGCTCTTTCTTCTGCCGCTGTATATGACAGCCGCACCGTTGTGATCTCCGTACTCGGAACCTACTTTAACGGCATTGTCATCGATCACTTTATCATGAGACAGAGCCTGAAAAAACGTGTGTGTATTGTCTCGGAACATTTTGAAGAAGTCCGCAGATTTATCCTCGAGGATCTCCATTCCGGTGCAACTGTGTATGAAGCCATCGGCGCCTACAACATGCAGCCCCGACGCGAGATCATCGCTGTAGTCGATAAGAATGAGTACCAGAAACTGATGAGCTGGATCGAGCAAAACGATCCGCTGGCATTTATCACCGTTTATAACGTGTCGGATATGCGCTATCGCGTAAAGACACGGACAAATTATTGAGAATAATAAAAAGCAAGAAGGCTGCAAATGCAGCCTTCTTTTTTACTGTTCCCGCATCATTGCTACGGTTTCAAGATCTTCCTTTGTCACTTTTATATTCGTTATGGTTTCTTCGCCTGCAGGACTTGTCACCTTAACCTCAATAATACTTCCCTCTTCAACTCTGGAGCTTGCATACTGAAGGAACGGAAAGACCTTCGGATGCTGGTTCTGGAATATCGTCAGTCTTTCTCTCATCTTCATCATGTTCATAGGATTCATTTCTTTTCTTTCTCCTGTTCTGATTATTCATCCATACTGAGCGTGGACCTCTGTGCCAGATCCAGCAGATCTGTATACAGATCCGTGACATCTGCCGAGCAGAGGATCGGTGCCGTGTATGTAAATGCAGCCATTCCCGCATAGCGCTCGTTCATCGCAGCGTACCATGCTTCCTCGGAATCATATGTAGTATCGCCGATCTTCCAGACCGTAACCTCGGAATCAGGTGCACCCGTTGTTTCTGATTCACCGATCAGCTCATAGCGGAGGTGATACATACCTTCCATATGCACGGAGTAAACCTGACGTCCGCTCGATTCAATGTCACCTCTCCAGGTATTGCATGCAAAATAAATGTAGTTATTATTCTCGGCATCGTAATAACCCTTGAAGGTACGATTCTCTTTGCTGAAGGTATCCTCTGCGGAAAGGTTCATGACACTGTCCGGCAAATCCTCCGCCGGAAATGAGGTGGCAGCCCCCTCACCGTCCTGCAAACTACGGGCAACTTCAGTAATGTGATTAATCTGCGGATTGTATCCATAGATCTTCAATGATGTATAAACACCGCTGCCTGTTGTCTTAAAGGACCGGACTTCCAGATTGCCGTCCTGATCAATATCCGAAATACAGTAATAGGACTCCGGCACAGGCATATCATCCGCATTTTCCCAGATAAATGCCATATCCGTGATGACCTGAATCTGTGTCTCCACATCGGTTTCTGCGTGAACCGCTGCGGTCGGAGCTGCCGCCAGAAGTGAGGCGGCAAGAAGTGCCGGGATGATCTTCTTTTTCATAATTCCTCCATCCTTTGATAGCCAAACTATCGATATCTTACAGATCGGAACCCGTCAAACGGGCAGCTGCATTTAATACAAATTATACATACAAATCCGAAAAAACGCTATTCTTCATTCTTTTTTAAGTTCACTTAAGGTGCGTCTGTTAGGATACAAAAAAATCAAAAACGAGAAGGAGATTTGGCAAATGCAGCTGCATGGGAATTACCGTCATGAACTGAAATATCAGATCAGCTATGCGGACTATCTTGCAATCCGGCAACGGCTGCGGCCGGTTATGAAGAGCGATCCTCATACCGATGCAGACGGCCGCTATACGATCCGCAGTATTTATTTTGACAATGTCGACGATAAGGCACTTCGCGAAAAACTGGACGGCATCCAGATTCGTGAAAAGTTCCGGATCCGCTATTACAACGACGATTTCAGCTTCATCACGCTGGAAAAGAAGTTCAAATACAACAATCTCGGCATGAAGTTTGATGCCTTCATCACTGAACAGGAATGCCGCAAACTATTAAGCGGGGGACTGGACTGGATGATCAAAAATCCGAATGAACTTGTGCGGGAGCTTTACTGCAAGATGAAATATCAGCAGCTGAAACCCCGTGTACTGGTCTCCTATACCCGTGAACCCTACATCTACGCAGCGGGAAATGTCCGTGTCACCTTTGATTCCGAAATCCGCTCAACGCTCTATCACAGTTCTTTTCTGGAATCATGCGTGCAGGACATCAGTGCCACAGACCATCCGACGGACAGGCTGATGGAGGTAAAGTTCGACAGCTACCTTCCGGATATTATCGCCGATCTTCTGCAGCAAGATGGACTCCGCCAGCAGGCATTTTCCAAGTACGGTGCCTGCAGGCGTTTTGGATAAATTCTGATAACAACACTTTTAAGGAAACAAGGAAATACTTTTCCGGCTGAATAACGAGGAGGTTTTCTGCCATGACTTTCAACGATGTTTTTAAATCCAGTTTTCTGGAAACTGTAACCGAATTCTCTGTGATTGATACAGTGCTCGGGCTCACCGTGGCTCTGGCGATCGGTCTTTTTATCTTTCTGATCTACAAGAAGACGCTGACCGGTGTCATGTACTCGAACGGCTTTGCCCTCACACTTGTCGGCATGTCACTGGTCACGACTCTGGTCATTATGGCCGTCACCAGCAACGTGGTCCTGTCGCTCGGCATGGTCGGTGCTCTCTCCATCGTCCGTTTCCGTACCGCCATCAAAGAGCCCGTTGAAATTGTCTTTCTGTTCTGGTCTCTTGCCGTCGGCATCGTCATCGGAGCCGGCATGATCCCGCTTGCTGTCATCGGTTCTGTCATCATCGGCGTGATTCTGCTCCTGTTCGCCAATCGCAAGATCAGCAATTGTCCTTATATACTTGTCATGAACTGCCTGGATGAAACTGCAGAGAATGCAGCTCACGAGATCTTAAACAAGGAAACTGAGCATTACATCGTCAAGTCCAAGACCATCAACGCAGCAGGAATCGAACTCACGATGGAGCTTCGCACAAAGAACGCAGGCACAGAATTTGTCAATCGGATCTCCGCTCTGAAAGATGTACAGAATGTCACTTTAGTCAGCTATAATGGAGACTATATGTCCTGAGGGAGGTGCACGATGCTTGCACATAAGCACATCACAAAAATCGTGGCTGCGATCGTCGCGATCATCACAGCCCTGTGTCTGTCCTCGATTCTGTTTGCGGATCAGCTGACGGAAAAGCTCGGCGATACCGTCATTTCCATGGAATATGAAACGGCACTCTTTGATACCGATTCGATCATGTCCGTCAACATCATCATGGACGAGGACGACTGGAACAGTATGCTGGAAAATGCAATTGAAGAGTCTTACTATGAGTGCAATATCGAAATCAACGGCACCACATTTTACCGCGTCGGAATCCGTCCGAAGGGAAATACAAGCCTGACGAACATCGCCAATGATCCGACCACAGACCGCTACAGCTTCTGTCTGGAATTCGATCACTATGTGGATGGTCAGACCTGTTTCGGTCTGGATAAGCTGATCCTGAACAACAATTACGCAGATGCCACAAGCATGAAGGAAGCCCTGATCTATGATATGTATCAGTATCTCGGCGCAGATGCCTCTCTCTACAACTACGCCGGCATCTCTGTAAACGGCGAATACTGGGGACTCTATCTTGCTTTAGAGGGTGTCGAAGACAGCTTTATGCTTCGAAACTACGGTGTCTCAAACGGGGAACTTTATAAACCCGAAAGCATGAATATGGGCGGCGGCAGAACTCAGGGCAGCATGATGGGAGGAGGCGGAGCCAACCTCAATTATACAGACGATGATGCAGACAGCTATTCCACCATCTGGGATGGTGAAGTAACTAAGACGGGAGATGCTGATCATAAGCGTGTCATCACGGCTCTTAAAAACATCTCCGAGGGAACAGACCTGGAGCAGTACATGGATGTAGACAACCTGCTGAAATACATGGCAGTTCATGTCTTCTCCGTCAATGCCGACAGCTTAAGCGGCATGATGGCACACAACTATTACCTCTATGAAGAAGATGGAAAACTGAATCTCATCCCGTGGGACTATAACCTGACACTCGGCGGTATGGGCAGCGGCAATGATGCAGCCGACGTGATCAACGATCCGATCGACAATGCATTTTCCGGAACAACGTTCTTTGACACCCTGATGGAGAACGAAGAATATCATGCCCGGTACTACGCTTATCTGCAGCAGCTGATCGATGAGTATCTGAACGGTGACGGCTTTGAGAACTTCTATCAGCATACAAGAAGCCTGATCGACTCCTATATTGAAAGCGATCCAACCGCCTTCTACACCTACGAAGAATACCAGACAGCAGCTGACACACTTTACCAAGTTGTAAAGCTTCGCGCTGAATCAATAGAAAAACAGCTGGACGGAACCATTCCGTCAAATGCAAGTGACCGGACAGATGCTGATACGCTGGTCGATGCCGAAGGTCTTGATTTAAGTGTCATGGGAAGTATGGACACAGGCGGAGGCGGCGGAAAACCCGGACCGTCAGGTGAGAAGTCGGGATCGTCAGATTCCGGATCGGAGGAATTGGATCCGTCACAGATGGGCGGTCAGATGCCGGGGAATTTTGATTCTTCTCAGAACGAAGGTCAGATGCCGGGGAATTTTGATCCAACGCAGATGGGAGACAGTGCCGAAACAAAAAAGGAAGGGTTCTCCCCCTCCTCTTTTGGTGGACAGATGCCGGGTGGTTTTCCGGGACAGGATTCAGCTGACACGACGGTCAGAGATAATGCCGTTACCTACGGTATCTGTTTCGTTATTCTTATTCTGGCACTGCTGTTTGTGAAGTTTTATCACAGACGGAATCACCGGTTCAGGTCTTAGGACGGAAGACACGTCCCCAGACTGTTCTGAACGGATTTACAACGATTCCCTTTGATTTGCCTCTGGCTTCGGCAACCATGCCGTTTCCGACATATAAACCGCAATGTCTTTCGTTCGTCTGCAGAACGATGTCACCCGGTTTTAGTGCAGAGACTCCTGACTTTTTGAAGGAAGTGGTCACTTCCGTGAAGCTGCCGGAGGCAAGGAGCGCTTTGGCAAGGCTCGTGCTGTTCAAGCCGATCTTTTTGCCGAAGTCTGCAGACATCCGAATGCTTTTCTTTTTGACAACACTTCGGAGATTTATATATCCGGAGAGCTCGAATGCCATCTCGACTAATGGTGAACAGGAATAATTTCCGTATCTTCCGAAACGAAGGTTGCCGGAATTGGAAAGATCCAGGTTATTCGCAAGCCATTCACCCGTACGGTCATAGCCATGCTTGTTATCATTTGCAATGGCTTTTGCCCAGGCAACGGCTCTCTGGATTTTCTTTGCCTTTGTCGTTGCTGCCGGATACACTACCTTTTTGGCAGTCCGGTCATAAACAAACCACTGGGCTCTTGTTGAAGAAGGTTTGGCATTGATCGCCTTCTTCGCTGCATCCAGTGTCTTGTAATAGCCCAGAGTGTTCTGGGTTGTGTTATAGAAATAATTGGAAGTAACCCAGTAACGGTTCGTATTCGTGGCTGCGAGTTTGGTGCGGTATGCATTTTTCGTACTGCCGGGTGCTGCACCGCCCTTCTTCACCAGTCTGATCTGGATCGCTTCCGCACGATAATTATAATTTCCGGTTCCGGCCGATGCGCCGTTTTTCGCCCAGCCGAGCCATCCAAATCCCTGTGAATAGACGCGGTAATAGACCTCGTACTTGTCAGCAAGCTTTCCGGTCAGCTTGATCTGAATGGCTTCAATGCGAAGAGATTTACCTGTCGTGCCGCTTAATCCACCGTTATACTTCCAGCTCTTCTCCCATCCGCTCTTTTGCACATAGGATCGATAGGTGATTCCTCCGGAGATACTGCTGTCCCGGATTCGCATCTGGATTGCTTCCATACGCAGGGACTGTCCGGTTGTTCCGGCAGTCGCGCCGTTTCGCACGATATTCATCCAGCCGTTCTTCTGCGTATGCGCACGATAGGACACCGCAGGTGCAGTAGCCGCCGCCACAGTTCCGGCTCCGAGGGATACCGTCAGAACAATCAGTACAGTGAACAGAAGTCTGATAAAACTTCTCTTTGCTGTCACGCTCTTCAAATAAGATCCTCCCATAAATCGAATTTCCCTGTCCGGGAATGTAACAACCATTTAACAAAAGTGTATTTCAAAAGTAACACTTGCGTCAATTATAACACCATGCAGCTATAAAGTCGATTGGTTTATACTTGCGGGGTATCCAATAATAAACGCCGATTGCTGCATGCTTCGCATAACTCCGTCATAGCCGCACCGCGGGGCTTTTATTATATATACTTTCCTGTCACGCTGTCCTGATTTC
>JAUNAG010000121.1 GCA_030527685.1 Lachnospiraceae bacterium
AAAGTTCCAGTTTTTCACAGGGCCACAGATGTGCTTCGTCATGATAATAATGCATTTCCAATTCAATCTCTGTATAAGGGGAATTGGATAAGCCGTAAAAATATGTTGTTCCTCCATCGCAGCTTCCTATGACACCTGGATCATGGGAGGTAATGGTTCGATTGCGATAGGGCTCAAAATCGGACACAATGCAGTAGTTACGCAGCTGAATGAGCTGCTCTTCATTTAGAATCATACCGATATTTCGAACGAATTCTTTTGATTCAATATGATCCGGAAGAACTACAGAACGAAAATCGGTTTGTCCGTTTTTTTGCTTTTTAACGGTGTAATTATAATGGGGTATATATACTTGGTAGATAAGCTCTTTTCTGGAAAGATTCAGATGAATTAATTCGATATCATCGAAGCAGCTTTTAAATTCCACAATCCGAAAGTATTTTCCTGCATCAATCATTAGAAATTGTCCTCTTACTCGCAGCAGTTTACGAAACAGGCAAAAGCAAATTAGTTTTGTTGCTGACAAAAGATAAAGATGATTATTTAGTATACAGAAAATGTTGCCCATTCTATTGGACATCATATTTTGTATACTGTCTATAATAATTATATACAGCAAGGCAGTAGACGTTATAGATGACGAAATCAGAGCATCGAAGGAGATGATAACTATGGCGATGACAATAGTATTTCCGTCTTCGATTTTAAATCCCAAAAAGATTGATGAAGATATGTTTGAAGAATATCAGGCTGTTCTGGAAACGGAAGAGTTAAAGATAATACTTTTTGATTATGACAGCTGGTTTAATCGCGGAAGACTGAAACTGACGGAAGAACCAGAGAATGAAATTTCAGCAGTCTATCGAGGATGGATGATGAAGCCGGAACAATATGCGGATTTCTTCAGTCAATTGTTCGAACATCACATTCGTCTTGTAACGACTCCTGAGATGTATCGTCTGATGCATGTCTTTCCCAATATCTATCCGTTTATTGCAGAGGATACGGCTAAAATTATGACATTTCCATTGCATACCACGATAGATGTGCAGACGGTAAAGAAGCAGTTTAGGCGATTCATGGTAAAAGACTTTGTCAAATCAGTAAAAGGAACAGAGTTTCCGGTCTTTTTTGATCAATCTGTTTCGCAGGAAGAGTTTGATAAGTGGATGAATGTATTTTACAAATATCGTGCGGGTTTACTGACAGGGGGAATATGCATAAAGGAATATCTGGAGCTCAAAAAATACGGGGAACATACGAACGAGTATCGTGTATTCTATATCAATCATGAGATAGCCAGCGTATGTAGAAATTCTTTGCAGGATACATTCACAGCCGAGCCTCCGATGGCGATGGTTGAAAAGTATAAAAGGTTAGACAGTGTGTTTTATACAATTGATTATGCAGAATTGTCGGACGGAACATGGAGAATAATTGAAGCGGGAGATGGATCAGTCTCCGGATTGTCGGTTTCACAGAATTTCCGGAGTTTCTTTAAAACCCTGTATCTGCTGTTGAATTGAATAAAAACAGAGTTTATGGGGACGAAGCGTATCAATCCGGCAATTATTCAATTAAAAGCGAGAACCAGAATCTGATATGCTTGATCTCAACCGGATTCTGATTCTCGCTTTTTCATCTCAACTCTGCAGCATTTTTCCTGCCAGCTTAGCTGCTCCGCAGGCTGCTTCTTCTTTGGCCTCCGATATCTGCAGGGGCAGGTGGAAGATTTCTTCAGTCAGCTGCTGCATCACGCGGTTCTGCCGCAGTCCGTTTCCGGATCCGATCAGGCACACGGCGGTTTTTCCGGTGAGAGTACACATCTTCTCATACATCTCATGAAGCTCGTTTAGAATTCCGCAGATCATACCGACGGTCATGGCGCCGGGGGTGAAGTTTTCTGTTGTAATGCCGCACATGTTTCCGCTTGCAGAAGGATCATTCCTTTTTCCTGCAAATGCAGTTTCAATCTGCCAGGCTTCTTCTTTTTTGTGTTCCTTCAGGAATGCGGCAGCGTTTTCTTCCATCCAGGCATACAGGCTGGTTTCATTGCGAGTGATTGATCTGTAAAACTGTTCCAGCATCGCATAAGCTCTTCCTCCGCATAAGGCTGCTCCGGTGAGCAGATAGGAGCCTGAAAGAAAAGGACGAATTTCAAGAGGGGAAGAAGCGTCGATATACTGATTAACCGGCATGGAGACCTGACTTCCGGTGCCGATATTCAGGAGCAGTGAGCCTTCCGGGCAGTCAGTTGAGCCGAAAACACTTGCCTGATGATCGCCGAGAGAGCAGAGGACAGGAATGCCTTCGGGAATTCCGTCGATGCAGCCTGTTGTGAGCCCGATGATGTCATGCTTGAGGTGCAGCTTCGGAAGATAAGAGGTATCGACAGATGAATGTTCAAGTGCATTGATCATCCAGCTTCCTGTTTTTACATCCAGTCCGCCGAAACTTGCGGCAAGATCAGGAGCTGCAAAAGCTTCGGTGCAGGCTGTCAGACGCATAGCGACAAAATCCGCAATCGAAACAAAAGACACAGCATTTGCAGGAACAGAATGTGTATGCTGCAGAAACAGGTGGGTGGCAAGACCGTAGCCGGAAGATGCCGGAAGGCCGGCGTCCCGGAGAAGTGAAGCGCTGCTATTGCCGTTTGTGTTTGTCAGGGGCTGGCTCCCGCAGTCATCCTGCCAGGTATAGAGCGGGCTGACAGCTTGTCCTGCTGCATCGACATAAAGGATGCCGTGCATCTGACCGGTCAGACCAATTGCCTGCGGGGTACCGTGCACACGAATCAGATCACAGAGCGCATCACAGGCAAGCCGAAACAGCTTTTCCGGATCCTGTAGACGATGGTAAGCTTTTTCGGCGTGCAGGGAAGCGTTGTGCGTGACAGTGCGGCTGCCGAGAAGGTGGTTGTCTGAGCCTTCTGTAATGACATCGCTGATGGAGGTTGTTCCGATATCAATTCCGGCTGTTTTCATAAAATGACAAAGTCCTCTGGGAACATAGAATATGGATTGTATTTACTATTTAATATTATACAAAAACAGAAAGGATTGAACAGCGGCGAAAATGACGGCTGTTCAATCCTGTTGATTGCATTTGAAAAAAGGCAATTGGAAAGAATGACTTTTCTGAAAATAGAATGAAGATTTTCTGTATCAATCGTTCGTTGTAAAGCTTTCTCCCAGAATCGGAACATGAATGTCTGCATCAGGAGCAAGCTTATGTAATTCCTTTGCGAACAATGCCGGGTCTTCGGTGTTGCCCATTATCATATCGTAGTGCATCGGAACGGTGGTGCGGAAGGCCAGGCGGGAGGCAAAGCCGGCTGCTTCTGCATAATTCATATTTCCGACGAGATTGGGTTTTCCGTAACCATTAATCGGCAGGAAGGCCATTGAGATAGGGGAGTATTCGCGGAGATCGTTTTCCAGTTTCTTCGTGAGCATGGTGTCTCCTGCATGATAGAGGCGCGTTCCCTCAAAATCCAGAATATATCCCATACAGGTGTAGTCACCGTTTCTGTCTGTGATGTAATCCTCGTGCGCTGCAGCGATCGGGTACACCTGCATTTTCATGCAGTTGATAGATACTTTCTCCCGCGCGTATATGATATTACTGCTTTTGATACCCCTGCTTGTCAGTTCTTCTTTAAGCGGAGCGGGGATAATGAAGCGAATATCGGGATTAGACTGGTAGATAGGGAGAATGGTATCAAAGTTCATGTGATCTGCGTGATTATGACTACAGAGCAGATAATCAATATGCGGAGCCTCCTCGGGAGAGAAGGGCGGCTTGTAGTTTCTGCGAGTTTGCCCATTGGTGTCTGTCAGATCAGTGAGGACCGGGTCAATGCAGATGGTGAGCCCTTTATATCTGAGAAATAATCCCATCTGTCCAATGTACCAGATCTGGACGCTCTCCGTATCAGTACTGTTGATTTCTTGAATCAGGGCGGCTCCCTGTTTCAGCCAGATAATATTGTTCAATGAGGAACCTCCTCGATTTTACTTCTGATTGTTTGTCATGCAAATAACGAAAACGATTGTCCTAATCATAATACAAATAAAATAAAATTCAATATTTAAAATATGAGAGAAGATCTATTTCGGCAATAACGACAATTCTAACTGGCTAAAATGATGGAAAATGCCGTTATTTATCTATTTCAAATAAAAGGATTGCACAAACATCATCAGCAATGTTATTCTTTGTTCAAGCAAACGATTGCTAAAAATAACGCATAAAATTTCGAGGAGGTTGAGTTATGAAAAAAACTGCATTACTGCTTGCAGCATCTCTTATGACCGTGTCTATGCTTGGCGCTGTGAATACAGCAGCTGCTGATAAGTATACACTGAAGCTTGGAGTTGTTATTACTGAAGATGATCCGTTATTTAAGGGTCTGGAGCAGATGAAGGCAGAGGCGGAAGAAAAGTCTGAAGGCCGCCTTGAAATCGAGCTGTTCCCGAGCTCTCAGCTGGGTGACACAGGCGAGCTTGTTGAGCAGGCAGTCAGCGGCGCTAATGTCGGAACAATTGCAGGTGCACCGTTCTTACAGAGTTATTGTGAAGACTTCGGTATCCTGATGGGACCGTATCTGATGAACAGTTATGAAGACTGCATGAAGGTTACCAGCAGTGATCTGTATCAGTCATGGGTAGATGAAATTGCCAAGTCCAATGTTCAGGTACTCTGTTTCAATTATCAGCAGGGTCCGAGATACATGGTAACAAAGCAGCCGGTTGTTCACCCGGAAGATATGAAGGGTATGATGATCCGTACATTCTCTCAGAGTCTTCCGTTTGGAGCTGTTGAGAAGACCGGTGCAGTTGGATCTACATTGTCATGGGGCGAGGTTTACACAGGACTTCAGCAGAAGGTTATCGATGGTGCAGAGGCACAGATTTCTGCAATTTCCGGATCTTCTCTCGAAGAAGTTGCACCGTATATCGCAAAGACCGGACATTTCCAGATGCTGAGTGGCCTTGTAATCGGTTCTCTCTGGTATGATACACTTCCGGATGATTTGAAGGAGATACTTACAACAGCAGCCATTAACGGTGGTGTCTATGCTTCTGATCTGGTTTATGAGAAGGAAGCTGAATATGAAAAGACCCTGACAGAGAAGGGCGCAGTTATTACAGAGGTTGATGTTGATGAGTGGAAGGCAGCAATGGATCCGATCTACGATGAGCTGAACCTTAGAGATCTGAAAAATGCAATTGACGAAATCATCGCTGGCTAAACGATGAAAAGATGTGCCCGGTAAAGGATGTATTCTTATTCCTTTAAATTACCGGGCACATTGCATTATGGAGTAGAAGAACATGCTTGAGAAGATCAATAATGGAATGACAAAACTGGAAGTCGCCATCTGTGAACTGCTCATAGTGATTCTGGTGGCAGTTGTTTTTATGAATGCAGTCCTGCGTTTATTTAATGCTCCTCTGAGCTGGAGCAACGATGTAGCACAGCTGATTTTTATCTGGGTCAGTTTCCTGGGAGCAGATATTGCTCTTAAGAAGGACAGGCATTCAGGAGTTGATGTAATTGTGCGAAGGTTTCCAAAACAGCTGACAAAAGTTCTTACTGCAGCAACCTATGTTGCAATGATTGTATTCCTTGCTATTATCGGCAGAAGTGCTGCGAACCTTGCTGTGATCAATTATTCACGAAAATTCAATTCGCTGAATCTTTCCTATTCGGCAATTACCATTGCTGTACCGGTCGGATGTGTATTGATGATTCTGACCTCGCTGATGAAACTTCTGATTCTGTTTGGAAAACAGAGAGATTTCTATAAGGATATGCTTCGCGATCCGGAAGTAAAAGAGGAGGATGAGCTCAAATGATGACAATCGTATTTGTGGTATTCATGCTCCTACTGCTTCTGAATGTGCCGCTTGCATTTGCAGTCGGTATTGGCAGCCTTTTATTCTTCTACCAGCCCGGACTTACAGATATGGTAGCGGTTAATAAACTTGTCAGTATGTCACAATCCTTCTCACTGCTTGCAATGCCGTTTTTCATTCTTGCAGGTAACATGATGAATGAAACAGGTATAACAAGACGACTGATCAAGTTTGCATTGGTCCTGACTGGACATATGCGAGGCGGTCTTGCACACGTAAGCTGCGTGCTGAGCTGTCTGATGGGAGGTATTTCCGGTTCCAATAACGCGGATGCAGCAATGGAAAGCCGTATGCTCGGTCCGTCCATGATCAAGCATGGTTATTCAAGATCATACACTGCTGCAGTCATTGGTATGACCAGTCTGATCACTCCGACGATTCCTCCTTCACTTGGCATGATTCAGTACGGTACAGTCGGTGAGGTTTCAATCGGAAGATTGTTTGCCGGAGGTATTGTTCCGGGACTTCTTCTGACAGCTTCGATGATGATTGTCAGTTCCCTGATGGCCAAGAAATACGGATATAAACCGTATTACGAGAAGAGACAGCCGGCAGAGGCAATTGGAAAGTCTTTCAGAGAATCGATCTGGGCACTTCTGTTTCCGTTGATTCTGATTGTCGGAATCCGATTCGGTCTTTTTACACCGACAGAGGCAGGTGCATTCGCAGTCGTTTATGCACTGGTAATTGGAAAGTTTGTGTATAAAGAACTCACATGGGAAGGGCTTCGGAGAGTGCTGCGCAATACAGCGATTGACAACGGTGTTATCATGTTGATCGTTATGCTTTCAGGTCCCTTCGGCTATGCTATGGTTTATGACGGCCTTCCCAAGAAGGCAGCTACATTCATTACAGGTGTCAGCTCAGTTCCGCTGGTATCTATTCTGATCATTTTCGGATTCCTGATCATAGCCGGTATGTTCATGGAAGCAACTGTAAACAATCTGCTTCTGACACCGATCTTCCTTCCGATCGTAAAGGCTATGGGATTTGATCCGGTATGGTTCGGCGTTATTATGGCATCGCTTGTCTGTATGGGCGGTATGACACCTCCGGTTGGCGTCACGATGTATACGGTATGCTCAATACTGGATTGCCCGGTCGATGAATATGTAAAGAGCAGTCTTCCTTATCTGCTCGCAGTATTTATTGTTATTGCACTGCTGGTAGCTTTTCCGCAGCTGATACTGTTTATTCCGAATCTAATTTTTGGTGTAAGGTAAATGCAAGAGAGCATCGAAATGGTCGCTTTTCTATCAGTCGGCTGTATCGATGCTCTTTTTTAATACGTTTCCTGAACTATGCGTCAAAAGTCAATGTTACGGACTTTTGACATGAGTATCAAATTTCTGGAATAATCTTCCGAAAAATGATACAGTTTCTTCAGAACATATCTGATCCTTAAAAGATCAGCTGTCAACGCTCTTTAGCAGAATATGTGAGAGAATATTATGTCGATAAGCATTAAAGATGTCGCGAACTTAGCAGGCGTGTCGCCAAGTACGGTATCAAGAATACTGTCGAATAAGATTTCGGTTAAGGATGACACCAGAGAAAGAGTCATGCGCGCAGTCAGTGAGCTGAATTATAAACCGAATCTTGCCGCACAGGCTCTTCGAAACAGGGAAAGCAAGCTGCTGGGACTGATTATTCCGAATATCGAGCGACCGTTTTATCCAAAGGTAATCAAGAATATTGAAGAACTGGCGCATGAGAAAGGGTATTCGCTGATTCTGTTTGACTCATCAGAAAGTGTGGAGAAAGAAGCAGAAATACTG
>JAUNAG010000122.1 GCA_030527685.1 Lachnospiraceae bacterium
TTTTTTTCGGGGGTACGCCAGGATGGATGCCTTACTACTCTCGTCCCCGGGCCTTGTTGCATGTATCTCGGAAATGATCTCTATATTCACGCTACCGGTTTTGCTGCCGATGCGCGCGTTACCATCAACAGTCTGAATATGCACGACCCGCTCTACCGTCCGGACCTTGTCAGCATCCTGACCGCCTGCGGCACCATCTTTAAGAAGGAAGAGCAGACAGCAGATGCTCCGCAGGAAGAGGCTTCTTCCGATGCAGCTTCCCTGACACCGGCACTTGCCTCCTGCTTTGAGGAGATCCGTCCGATGCTGGATGCATTTGCAGGAAATGTCAGTGTCCTCTACAAGGACCTGACAACCGGCGCCGCTTTCCGCTATCGCACAGACTATCGTCATCCGTCTGCCAGCGTCATCAAGCTTTATCTGATGGCTGCGATGTTCCGAGGCTTCGAGGATGGTGAGTTCAGCCCGGAGGATCGCATTCCTGTTCCGGCAGCAGACTTCGTTCCGTCCTGCGGTGTTCTGACTTATCTTGATGCCGACAAGAACGTTTCTCTGCGCGACCTGATCGAGCTCATGATTATTGTCAGTGATAATACAGCCTGCAACATTCTGGTGGATTTCTACGGCGAAGAGCGCCTGCAGTCCTATATCAACCAGACACTCGGCCTGCATGCAACCAGCTTCCAGCGCAAGATGTTCGACAGTGCTAGAGCTGCACGCGGCATGGACAACTTCACCAGCACAGACGAAACAGCCGGCCTGCTGGAGCAGATCTGGAACGGCACTCTCGTATCGGAGGATGCTTCCCGTCAGATGCTGCAGATGCTGGAGCACCAGCGCCTGAACGGCAAGATTCCGTTCCACCTGCATGCTGTCAGACCGAAGCCGGTCATTGCACACAAGACAGGTGAAAATGACGGTGTCAGCCACGATGTTGCCATCTTTGAGGGCGATCACCCCTTCCTGCTGCTGTTTATGGGCAGCGAGACCGACGTTCCGGCCTGGGAACGTATGATCGGTGATCTCTCCCTGCAGATTTATGAGGCCCACAGACAGGGCTGCTGATAAAAATAACCCGCGTGCGTCCGTGCCTTCGTTCACGGCCGCATTGCGGGACTTTTACAGAGGATACTATGGAACAGACTTCAGTAAATCATAATACAGAGCAGACTTTCTCCCGGGAGCGGCCGCTTGATCTTGCCGCACTGCAGCAGTATCGGAACGATCCTTCTGTTCCGCTGCTGCTGACTGTGGAATACTGCGGCGGAAGTGATGCCGTTGTCCGCATGTACGAAAAGCAGACTTCCGCATCAGACACAGCAGAAGCCGCCTGGAACTGTCTGCTGACCTGCCCCGCCTATGTCGGCCGTGACGGCGTCGGCAAGGCCTCTGAGGGCGACATGCGCACACCTGTCGGCGATTACCGTCTGGAATACCCCTTCGGCATCCTGCCGGATCCGGGCTGTGCGGTACCTTACCGTCAGATAGAAGATCATCTGTACTGGTGCGCCGACCGCCCCTGGTACAATAAGCTGATCTCCATTCGCAAGCACCCGCACCGCTGTACAGGCGAACATCTGATCAAGTACAGCCCGCAGTATCATTATTCTCTCTTCATCGGCTATAATAAGGCCGGCGTCTTCGGGGCAGGCTCTGCCATCTTCCTGCACTGCTTCGGTCCGAAGCAATATACAGGCGGCTGTGTCGCAGTCTCGGAGGAGAACATGAAAGAGATTCTGCTGCATTTCCGAAAAGGAACAAGAATTGTCATTCACAACAGCTGACTTAAAAAAGTGGTCCTTTGAACCGGCTCTTGTCGATTCAAAAGACCACCTTTTTTATTTCCGTCAGATTTTTTTCAGAAGCTGATGCTTTCCGTTCTCTGTCTCGTACACCACGACCTCGCAGTTCTGCGGTCTCGGTCTCCAGACGATACCGTTCTTTCTGTCCTCCAGATATCCCTTCATCGAACGAATGATTCCGCCGTGGCAGACAATCAGAACATTTTCATAGGACTTTGTTTCAAGTTCTTTTAAAAATGCATGGCTCCGGTCGATCTGGTGCTGCAGAGTCTCCACCCCCTTCGGTGCGGGAAACAGCTCCGGTGCCATCCAGTACAGCTTCATGCCCGGTCCCAGCAGGTAGTAATTCTGTGCCTCATAGGGACCGAAATCCACCTCAATAATCCGCTCATCGATGATAATCCGGTCAACCGGAACATTTCCGACGATGGACGCCGTCTCCTGTGCTCTGCTTAAGGGGCTTGCATAGACCGCATCGAAATGCACATCGCCGATCTTCTCATGCACTTCCCGCGCCTGCTGCCTTCCTGTATCATTCAGCGGCTCATCTGTCAGACCCTGCATTAAACGCTTTTTGTTCAGGTTTGTCTGTCCGTGTCTTGTCAGCCAGATCTTCATCCACAAAATCCTTTCCGTAATACACAGGAGCCGTCAGAAGGCTCCTGTGCGTCTGCTTCTTCTTTACTTATACGCCGCAGCTCTTTCTCTTATCCGAGAAAGCCCTGCATAATTGCCTCATAGCCTGCCGCAGCACAGAGCAGCTGCTCAAGCTCCACATATTCATCTACCGTATGTGCCAGTTCTTCCTTTGACGGACCGAAGCCGAAGGTTCTGATTCCCTTCTCGCCTGCATAGTGACTGCCGTTCGTACAGAAGGAATAATGCGTAAATTCCGGCTTGATACCGGCTTCCTCCAGAGCTTTTGCTGTCTGCACCAGATAATCTTCCTCCGGTGCAAAGTACCAGGCCGGGAAGAAGCGCTCGTCTTCGATCTGTTCACCCGTATAGCAGGTTTCCTGCCCTCTTGCGAGTGAAACACGCACCTCTCCTTCCGGATGAGCTGCCATATATTTCTCTGCAAGCTCTTCGATCGGAGCAAGGATGCTCTCCTTTGTTTCGTTCTGCAGCAGTCTTCTGTCATATGTCACGCGGCAGTAATCCGGCACAACAGAGGCGCCCGGATACGGGGAAGACTTGATGTCCGTGAGTTCCAGAATACCTCTTCCAAGCTCCGGTGTCTCAACAACAGGAAGCTTTCTGACGGCATCTGTCATCTCAAGCATCGCATAAACCGCATTGACACCCTTCTCCGGATTGGAGGAATGTACACTCTTTCCGAAGGTCTCCAGTACGATCTCGGCACGGCCCCTCTGTCCGGACTTGATCTTACATTCAGATGCTTCGCCGATGATGACTACATCCGGCTTCTCGCGCTCGGAAATAGCTCTTGAAGCAACACCCTCAAAGCACTCCTCGTGCACCACGCCGTCTACACAGATCGTTCCGGCAAAGTCATGTCCGTGCTTCTTCAGAAAAGCTGCTGCCGCTGCCGTATAGGCCGCCACTGCTCCCTTCATATCAGAAGTGCCTCTGCCGTAGATCTTTCCGTCCACGATCTCGGCGCCGAACGGGTCATGCGTCCATCTCTCAGGGCTGTTGACCGGAACAGTATCGATGTGACCGTCAAACAGAAGCGTCGGCCCCGGCCTGTTACCGAAGATCCGGCCGATTACATTTCCATAGCGATCGGTATAGACCTCATCGAAGCCGTTCTCCTTCATGTACTCCGACAGAAGCTTTACGACTCCCTGCTCCTCTCCGGAATAGCTGCGGGTCTGAATCAGCCTGCGGCAAAGTCCGATCACTTCCTGCTTCTCTTCCTCTGTCATGCCTTTCGGCAGATACTCTGTTGCCATACTCTGTCACCTCCAACAAGCTGCAATAACTCCTTTATTATTCAGTCGGAGGCTGATAGAAACGTCCCTGCAGCTGTTCGGTGCGGATCGCATTGACAAATGCATGCGGATCCTGTTCCTGTACTGCTGCAAGCACCTTCCGTGCCTCCTCCGCTGATACAATGGAATACACCAACGCGCGCTCCACGTGCTTGTAAGAGCCTTCGCCCCGCAGAATGGTGGCTCCGTGACGGCATACCTGGCTGATCGACTGGCAGATCTCCTGCGGATAATCCGTCACAATAAAAAGAGTCGTCTGCTGGTAGCGTCTGTACAGCACATGCAGTACCTGCGTTGATACATACTGATACAGGATCGAATAAAGCGCTTTCTCCCAGCCGAAGATCATGCCCGCGATCCCGATGATCACACAGTTTACGCCCAGTATAATATTAAAGGAATCCTTACCCCTTTTCTTTGAAAGGTAAAGTGCAATGAAGTCTGTGCCGCCGCTGTTGGCATTGGACATCAGACACAGGCTGATCAGCGTACCGCTGATAATGCCGCCGAAGATGGCGATCAGCAGCATATCCTCCGTCACCACGCGCTTCGGGAAGATATCAGTCAGAACACCCGAAAGTACAATCATATAAATCGTATAGATCGTCATCTTCCTGCCGACATAGCGGAAGCCGATATAGATCGGAAAGATGCTGAGCAGCAGATTGACAAATGTATACGGCAGAGCCACATTGAAAAAGCTCTTCGCCACACGCAGAATCAGGACTGTCAGACCGGTCGCACCGCCCGGATACAGGCCGCCCGAATTGACAAAGGTCGTCAGATTAAAGGCCATCATAACAGCCGCCAGTGTAATGACAAGAAGTCGTTTTCCATCCTCTTTCAGGGAAAATGTCATTGCAGTCACAACCTCCGATGCAAGTATTCATGAGCCTGCCCCGCCGCATTTTTCCGCCCCGGCGGCAGTGCTTTCTATACCCCGATTATCCTTGAAAACAGCCGGAAAGTCAAACCGCGATATAGGCTCTTCACACCCATTCTTCCCTGTGATAATATCCTTCACAGACCACTTATGTGCCGGCACATAAGATGCTTAGAAGCAGGAGAATCGCCCATGCCCAGAAGAGAACTTGCGTTTCATGAAAAAGTCGAACAGAGCATTATCACAAAATACAGAAAAGAGCTCTGGCATCCCTTTATCGATGCCGTCACCCGCTATGAGCTGATTCAGAACGGCGACCGGATCGCAGTCCTGCTCACAGGCGGAAAAGATTCCTTTTTTATGGCGAAGGTTCTGCAGGAACTGCATCGTCACGGCAGATATCAGTTTGAAATTCAATTTCTCATCATGGATCACGGGTTCAGCTCCGCTGACCGCTCTGTACCGGAAGAGACAGCAGCAAAGCTGCATCTGCCGGCAGAAATCATTCAATCTACTGCTTATCTGTTTTTTGAAGAAAATTCTGTCGAGCCGAGCCCGAAACTGCTTTTCAAATCAGCGAAAGAGCACGGCTGCAATAAAATTGCGGTTGCCGATCACTTTGATGATGTCATTGAAACCACACTGCTGCATATGTTTTACGGTTCTTCTCTCCGCACTCTCCCGCCGAAGCAGAAAAGTGAGGATTTTGAAGGCATGGAGCTGATTCGCCCGATCTACCGGGTTCATGAACAGAACATCGATCTCTGGGCAGAGGAATTCGGACTGGTGGAGTGCGATTCAGGCTCAGCTGCCAGCAGCTCCGCCTGTGACCCGGACAGCTCCGGGCGAAAAACAATCCGGCGCCTGATCCGCCGCATGAAGCAGGACACGCCGGATCTTGATCAGAGTATTTTCAACAGTATGCACGTTGTAGATCTCGATACCGTTCCCGGCATCCGCTATTCCGCTGTAGACTACAGCTTTGCTGATGCGGAGTGCTGTTTCCCGGATTCCGACTTTCCGGAATTCATGTAAAGGACTACACACTTTCTTCTGATTCCGTTCAACAAATGAACACAAAACGGCTTTATGATAAGAACCATCAGATGAACAAAATCACTGATGCAAAACTTTTCTTTTTTCATACCGAACTGTTCCTGCACTGCCAGGCAGGAGACAGTTCACTCCTTCCCTTTAGAAAAATCCCCCGGACTGCCAGCCGGAGGATTTTTTGCGTTCCGGTATTGACTTTTTCCTCTCCGTCACTTATATTGTGTCTATGATCAATTTTATGCAATTTATTATATAAGCAATCGAAGGAGGATTCCGATATGTCTATTTATGATTACAGTGTTGTACGTCCGAACGGCAGTGAACTTTCCCTTTCCGAATTCAGCGGCAAGGTTGTCCTGATTGTCAATACAGCTACAGGCTGCGGTTTCACTCCGCAGTACAAGGATCTTGAGTCCATGTATGAGAAGTATCATGAGCTCGGCCTTGAAATCCTTGATATTCCCTGCAACCAGTTCGCAGGCCAGACTCCGGGAACAGATGAAGAAATTCATGAATTCTGCACTCTGAAATACAATACACAGTTCCCGCAGATGAAAAAATCCGATGTCAACGGCGAGAATGAGCTTCCGCTCTACACCTATCTGAAGTCTCAGAAAAGCTTCGAAGGTTTCGGAAAGGGTGTACAGGCACTGGCTATGAGTGCTATGCTTAAGAAGATCGATTCCGATTATAAGAACAACCCGAACATCAAGTGGAATTTCACCAAGTTCCTCGTTGACCGTTCCGGTGAAGTAGTTGCACGTTTTGAGCCGACTGCTTCGATGAAAGATGTTGCTGCAGCTGTTGAAAAACTGATTCAGGCCTGAAAGATGACGACAGAATACGATTCCTTAAAATTATCCAACCAGTTATGTTTTCCGTTTTATGCCTGCTCAAAGGAGATCATCCGGCTTTACAAGCCGTTTCTCGATGAGCTGGATCTGACTTATACCCAGTACATCACCATGATGGTGCTCTGGGAGCATCATACTCTGACTTCCAAAGAGCTCGGAAAGCTGCTGCATCTCGATTCCGGTACACTGACACCGCTTTTAAAGAAGCTTGAACACAAGGGACTTCTGATAAAGCTTCGCAGCCCTGAAGACGAGCGCAATCTGGTTCTCACACTGACCGATGCAGGAGAAGCGCTGAAAGAGAAAGCCGTTCAGGTTCCTCCTAAGATTGCCAGCTGCATTCCGATGACTGAGGAAGAAGGATTGCAGGTATATCAGGCTCTTCAGACTGTGCTGCATGCACTCGGACTTGATAAGGAAGCATGATTTGTATATATTACAGCAGAACAACTGTGCGAAGAAGGTGCAGCTGTTCTGCTGTTTTCTTATCAGATTTCCCTGTTCATTTTGCAGCGCAACAAATTTCTATATGATTCCATCATTTTCCCATACTCTGTTTCGTCTGTTCGGATATAATGATACAAACAGCAAATTCAGAAATTGATTTTTCCTGCAGACAGCTCTTTTTACAGTCTGCCTGCAGATCATAAAAAGGTGAGGTTTTATGAGCATTTCAGTTGAACGAAACGGAAGACTTTTTACAATTCATACAGCACATACAACTTATCAGATGCTCGCAGATGATCACGATGTTCTGCTGCATCTGTATTACGGCAGACGCTCTGAGGGCTGCGGAGATTATCTCCTGACCTATGCAGATCACGGTTTTTCCGGAAATATCTATGATGCAGGCTCTGACCGCACCTATTCTCTTGATTTCATGCCGCAGGAATATCCCTGCTCCGGATCAGGTGACTTCCGCTCTCCTGCTGTCCGCATTGCCGATTCCAACGGTATCGAGTGGTGTGATCTTCGCTACAGCTCCTATGAAGTCATCTCCGGAAAATACAGCCTGCCCGGACTGCCTGCTGTCTATGCAGAAGACGGTGATGAGGCAGTAACTC
>JAUNAG010000123.1 GCA_030527685.1 Lachnospiraceae bacterium
AATTTATCTCCCAGCTTCTCCCAGGTCTTCGTACTCTCCTGCCATCTGCCCCCCAGCTTCTCCAGCTCTTCCGTCAGCTCTGCTCTGACAGTCTGATCCAGACTGATTCTCAGGTTCTGGGAAGTCTGATTAAACGAAGCCCTTGCATCCTCCGGCATCGCCCGCAGCGCCTTCATCATCTCAGCGGCGACCTGCAGTTTATTGGCATTGACTTCGCTCAGAGTCGTGACCCCTGCTGCATCAAAGAGTCCGAAGAAGGTATCGATAAACAGTTTTCTGTTTTCCTGACTCTCACCGCTGATCCAGGTGCGCATCGTCTGATCAAAAATATCACTTGCCCTGCTGGTGCCGTCTGCAAGAAGGAAGTGATTTCCGATCACCTGCCAGCTAAAGGCATCGTGCTGCATGACTCCGGTCTCACTGCTTCGTACCACCCTCGGAGTCACGGTATTAAACAGCAGTGTGCCGACCATGGAAAACTCCGGCGTGTATTTGACCACACGGTCACTGATTCTCAGGATTTCCGGACTTTGGGTAAATGCTTCCGAAAAGCCGGGACCGTCATTGGAATACACCTGAAGAATCCTGTTCCGGACGCTCTCTTCACAAAATGCAGATGCATAAATCGCAAAATTGCCGCCCTTTGAATGACCGCCCACGCGAAGTTTTCTGTCGTCTGCCTTCTGTATCTCGTTCAGATATCTGACGGCATCCCGCTGTCCGACCGTTCCCTTTGTATAGTAGGAAAAATTGAAATCCTCTTTCCAGCCGATCAGGGTATCATCCGTTCCTCTGTAAGCCACATAGACCGTTCCGTCATCCGGAATAAAGGTGATGGCAGACATCTGCTCATCCTGCCCGACATCGATCCGGTTGACATAATTCTTCATCTGCAGATTTTTAAAACGCTCGGAGGCCGCCATCTTTTCAAGCAGGAAGGGAGCGTCCTTGTAAAATGTTGTGGCTTTTTCCACTTCCTCTCTTGTATGCACGGACCAGAACCGGTCGTTTGCCTCCTGTATTCCGATCGCGGAATCTTCTTCCGGTCCCGGAACAATCCCGTCAAATTCTGTATAAGCCAGAGCTGTCAGTATAAGATTGTCTACTTCGTTGAACGGATCTGCCTCAAAGGACAGATCTCCTCTCCAATCCAGATACTCCAGAATATTTCCCATTTTCCTTCGCCCTTATGCAAAAATCAGCACTGCTCTGCAATTTCGCGGATGCTGCGAATACCCGTTTCGACTTCTTCTTCCGTATTCAGATGTGAAAAACTGAAGCGGACCATTCCCTGTTCTTCCGTTCCCATGGCCTCATGAATCAGCGGTGCGCAGTGTGCTCCGGCGCGGGTACAGATTCCGTAATCCTCCCACAGCCAGTCACTGATCGATGCCGCATCTTCATTTCCGATATTCAGGCTGACAACCGCAGTGCGTTCCGTCTTCTCCTCCGCTCCGGTATCCCAGACAGCATAATCGCCGTACAGTCTGACGCCCGGAATATCCCGGATGCCCCGGTAGAATTGGCCTGCCAATTGCATTTCCCGCTCATGAATCTCTGTGATGCCTGTCTGCTGAATATATTGAAGGGAAGCGTAGAGTCCTGCTATGCCGTGACCGTTCTGCGTTCCTGCCTCCAGCGCCGTCGGCATCTCACCTGGATGCTCATGCTCGAAGCTGTGGATTCCGCTGCCGCCCGCCTTAAACGGCGGAATACTCAAGCCTTCCCGCGCGTAGATCACACCTGTTCCCTGCGGGGCAAGCAGGCCCTTGTGGCCCGAGCAGCACAACACATCGATCGGACTCTTTGAAAGGTCGATGTCAATGCTTCCGACCGTCTGTGAGCAGTCTGCAATCAGAAGAAGGCCGTATCGTCTGCAGAAAGATGCAATCCTCTCCAGATCGGTTACGTTGCCGGTAACATTGGAGGCATGCGTCACCACCACTGCCTTTGTCTCCGGTCTTCGCAGCTCCTCCAGTTTTTCATAGCACAAAACGCCCTTTTCATCAACCGGAAGGAAGGAAAGTCCGACGCCTTCTTTTTCCTTCTTATACAGAGGCCGGAGCACAGAATTGTGCTCCGACCTTGTAGTAATCACATGATCACCGGACTGCAGCAGTCCGGATACAGCGGCGTTCAGACCTTCTGTTGCATTCAGGCAGAAGGCGAAGCGCTCCGGGTTGGATATATGAAACAGCTCTGCGAGCTGCTCACGTGTCCGGTAAAAGAGTCTTGACGCCTGCAGAGTCGGAGCATGCGCCCCGCGGCCTGCATTTCCAAGCTCCGAAAAGGACTGATAAACTGCCTCTTTCACGCAGTCAGGCTTCAGAAAAGAGGTTGCCGCCGAATCAAAATAGATCATGGCTTAATAACCGTATCAGCCTGCGCCATCTTCTCAACGATGGTGTACATATTGGTGACGCCGCCAACCTTGAGTTCTTCTGTCAGACCGTAATGATTCAGGCAGGTTCCGCAGGTCAGAATCTCTGTACCCTGCTCTGCCATGGATTTCAGGTCATCCAGCATCGGGCCTTCTGCCGTTGTAATTTTGGCACCGCCGTTATAGAAGAGGATGCAGTCCGGAAGTTCTTCCTGCTGTGCCAGTGCATAGAGGAAACTCTTCATCAGAATCTTTCCGAGCTCCGGATCACCGGAACCGACAAATTCGGATGAAATCACGACGAGACTCTTCTTCTTTGCCGGTGTGATGTCGCAGTAAACAGCGGCTTCTGCTTCTGTGCTGATGCCGTCTGCAGCCTCTGCTGCGCCTGCTTCGATGACAACCCTGTACTGCTTTTCGCCGGGCTGCTCAGACTTCACCGGGAAGCTCTTGCTTTCCGCCATACGTGTCAGGTTCTGGACAGCTACTTCATTGTCGACAAGTACTTCGACTGTTTCAGCCTCTTTCAGTGTTCTCAGAACCTTCAGTGTTTTTACTACAGGGATCGGGCAGGCATCGCCCATTGCGTTGACTGTAATCATAAGAACTCCTTTTTCATAATCTTCTTAATTTCTGTATTCTTATCAGACCTCTTCGATCTTTCTGCGAGGCTGCGGCTCATCGATCTCGTCAAGATTTGTAATGCCGCATTCTCTGCAGATCATCTGACATACCTTCCATGTGCACAGGCCTGTAAAGTAGATGCACTGTTCCTTGTGCTCGCCCTGTCCCATGTTGAATTCTCTTGTCAGGATACGGCAGCAGGCAACCTTCTTGCCATTATTCTCGCGGAACCAGTCATGAAGCTCGCGTGTCAGTTCCATTGTCCTGATACTCTTCGGGTTCTTCGGGCCGTCCTGTTCTGTACGGCCGAACAGCATGCCGAGTGCGAGAACACCGCCGTTTAATGCGCCGCAGGTGCAGCCGGCCTTGCCGATACCGACAGACATGCCGGATGCCATTGCAATCACTGCTTCCGGCACATCCAGCTTCAGTTCATCTCTGAGAGTTGCCATCAGTGCTTCACAGCAATAATAGCCGTCTTTGTAATTCTTCTCCGCAATTCTCTGAATTGCTCTCGGGCTGATTGCAGTGACACCGCATCTTACATTCATTTCCATGATACTCCTCCTGATGTTTCGTCTGCTTCCGGTCAGACTGCTATTTGCCGCATGCCTTTGTTTTTTTGCACCCGGCCGGTTTCCGATTGTTTACGCTAAGGAAATCATACAATTATTTTACCACTTCTCTATATTTTTTCAACATTTCCACCAAATGGGTGCAATTCCAGACTGCCGGTGGATGCAGTCTTCCAAATATAAACAGCACGCCTGCCGGACGGAACATCCGAAAGGCGTGCTGCCATTCTCTTCTTTACTTTTTCGGAAAATTTTTACCGATGATCTCGCAGATTTCCGCCAGTTCCTCTGCCGGCTTGACCAGAGCAAAACGGATATAGCCCTCTCCCTTCGGACCGAAGGCTGTTCCCGGTGTACCGACAACACCGCAGGTATCCATCAGTGTTTCAATACAGGATGCGGACGTATAGCCTTCCGGAACCGGAATCCAGGTAAACATCGTGCCTTCTGAATCCCAGGCATCCCAGCCGACCTTTCTGAGACCGCCGCAGAGTGCGTCACGTCTTCTCTGGTATTCCGCACACTGTGCAATGACGTCATCCATCGGACCGGTAAGTGCGGCAACAGCTGCCTTCTGATACGGGTAGGACACACCAAAATCATACTGGCTTCTCAGTTTGCGCAGAGCACCGACGATGGAGGCATTGCCTACGAGGAAGGACAGACGAAGACCTGTCAGATTATAAGACTTGGACAGGGAATAGAATTCCACGCCGACCTCTTTGGCTCCCGGAATGGACAGGAAGGAATATCCCTCGCGGCCGTCAAAGATGATATCCGAATAAGCCATGTCATTGATGATGAAGAAACCGTAGCGCTTTGCATATGTGATCAGCTCCTCATACATGGACTTCGGAGCTGTCGCACCGACCGGATTGGACGGATAGGATACAACGATATACTTTGTTCTGCGCAGAATTTCTTCCGGAATCTCGCTGATAACCGGCAGGAAGTGATTCTCCTTTACCAGCTCATAATAATGGATGTCCGCACCTGCAAACCAGGAGCCTGCCTCATAGATCGGATAGCCCGGATCCGGCAGCAGCACCACATCACCCGGATTGCACATCGCCATGCCCAGATGGCCCATACCTTCCTGTGTGCCGTGAACGGATGTAATCTCTTCCGGAAGCAGTTCGACGCCGAAGCGCTCTGCGTAGTAGCTGATGAGAGCATCCAGCATCTCGTCTCCGTCTACCAGTGAATAGCGGTAATTCAGAGGATCCTTCACAGCATCCTCCAGTGCTTTCATAATGTGTACGGGCGGCTTGAAGTCCGGTGTTCCGATTGAAAGGTTATAAACCTTTCTTCCTGTTTTCATCAGTTCCTGCTTCTTCTCATCCATTGCGGCAAAGATGCCTGTCTGGAAATGATCCAGCATCTTTGAGTGTGCGTATTCCATGATCTTGCTCTCCTCTTGTAAAACCTCTGTATCTTCTGCGGGCAGTCCATATTCTAGTAATTACACGCCGGTTTTCGTATTATAGCACAAAGGCACCGGGCGGCGCACTTGCCTTCCGCATTCTTACCGTATCCGAAAGTTCTTCCGGAAGCTGCACACAAAATCTTCGCCCACAAGAACTTCGTTTCGATGTATACTAAAAGCCGGTTTATATCAATACTATTACGAAAAGAGAGTCATTCATGATCGAAAAGATCCCGCGCACAACGGCCATTCTTGCCGCTGCCAATGTGATCCTGTTTTTTCTTGCGGAAATCTTCTCCGGCAGTACGCTGGAAACAGGAGTTCTGATCACCTGGGGAGGTGCTTATCTTCCCGCACTGCAGGACGGCCAGTACTGGCGTCTTTTTACCGCTATGTTCACGCACTCCGGCATCCGCCATCTGCTGAATAACATGCTGCTGCTCTGCCTGCTGGGTTCTGTTCTTGAGACACAGCTCGGGCCTGTCCGCTATGCGGTCCTGTACCTGCTGTCCGGCGTGCTGGCCAATGTCATCAGCTGGCGTCTCTATCTGGCACAGAATTCCCGCACCCTCGTATTTGTCGGTGCATCCGGTGCAGTCTTTGCTGTCATGGGAGCCCTTCTGTGGATCATCATCCGTAACAAAGGACGTCTTGCAGATCTGTCGCTCCGCTCGATGCTGATTCTGCTTGGTTTTTCTCTCTACTTTGGTTTTGTTTCAGAGGGAATCTCCAATGAGGCACATATCAGCGGTCTTCTGCTTGGATTTCTGTTCTCGGTTCTTCTGTATCGGAAACCGAAAACTGTATCTAATATCTCAATTTAAAAGGAGGAACCACACATGTCTGATTGTATCTTCTGCATGCTTGCAAACGGCGACATTCCGACCGCCACACTTTATGAGGATGAAGAATTCCGCGTTATTCTCGATGCCGCACCTGCTTCAAAGGGTCACGCACTGATTCTGCCGAAAGGCCACTATGCCAATATCAGCGAGATGCCGGAGGATCTGACCGGACGTGCCTTTATTCTCGCAAAGAAGATGGCCGCTGTTCTTAAGGAGGCCATGCACTGCGACGGCCTGAACATCGTTCAGAATAACGGTGAAGAAGCAGGACAGACCGTCTTCCACTTCCACATCCATCTGATTCCGCGCTACAAGGGAAGTGCTCCGATCGTCGCGAACTGGGCTCAGGGTTCCGTTACCGATGAGGAGAAGGAAGAGATTATCGCAGCCTGCAAGGCACTTCTGTAATCCCCTTATCTTCAGACAATTGATAAGCAGCCGGCCGGCTCATGACTTCTGTCGTGAACCGGCCGGCTTTTCGTAAACATAGCTGCCGAAAACTCGTGACCTCAATCATGAGTTACTGACCACAGGCGATGATCAACAGTAGAATCCCAGCTCCAGTTTCAGTATATCGTCCACCCGCTCTAAAACATCCGGTGAAACCTTTTCAAAAACTCTATAGGTTCTGGATTCTATATCCAGTGACCGCATATGTTCGCAGAGAATGACGCCCTGCGTTTTGGTAGATGAGTCCAGATGTACATGCAGCGGAAATCCATTGTCTGTACTGGAGATCGGGCAGACAATGGCAAAGCTTTTCGTTGCCTGCTGAAACCGGTCTGCACTGACTACCAGAGCTGGTCTGGTTCCGGACTGTTCATGACCGTGCGTCGGATTCAGATTGATAAAGATGATATCACCTTTTTTTACCACTCAAGTTCTCCTCCCACCGCATCATCAAAATCGGAAAATTTCTGAGCTCCGGGATTCGGAATCCCATCAAATAAGCTGTCCCATGTCGGTTTTGGTGTTTCCTTTTTTAAAATCACCTTCTCACCGTCCCTTTCAACAGATAATACATCTTTTAAGTTCCATCCAAGTTCATCCAGAAGGTCCTTCTGGAAACGAATCCCCTTTCCGTTTCCCCATTTTTGAATGACTGCGTTCATAGAGTCTCTCCTTTCACGCTTTCCGTTCTTTTTTGTTTAAACATAGTATAAACATCCAGAAGAGAACGTGTCAATCATACTGATCACTCCATGCACACTTTATATTCACATCTCGCAAAGGACACGACCGCTCCGTCGGAAAGAGGAATTTCTTCTCTTCCGACGGCTTTTTTTCCGTTTACCGAAGTTCCGTTCCGGGAACTCATATCTGTCAGGAACCAGCTCCCGTTTCTCTGAAATACCCTTGCATGAATCCTGCTGACGGTCTGATCTGCGATCCCGACATCTGCCGGTCCGCCCTTCTGACCGATCAGAAATGAATCTCCCTCCAGCGGAATCGGCAAAAGGGGACTATCTTCCCGCACAGGCTGCAGTGTCCACCTCTCTTTTCCGTGATCAAACGGATTCTCGAAATTCAGCAGCATTGTATGCGTATGTTCCTCAAGCAGCGCATCCGGATCTGCCGCATCTCCGTAAAAAGAGTCCAGATCCTCCTCGGGAAAGCCAATCCCGAAAGCCTCTTTTTCTGCTTCCCTGAAAAGCTCTCCTTCCTCTTCCCGTCTGCTCCTTCCTCTTTTCGTCTGTGTGTTTCCGTCTTTCGCCTGT
>JAUNAG010000124.1 GCA_030527685.1 Lachnospiraceae bacterium
AAATTAGTGACTCTTCCCATTTCATATCCTTCGTAACCGTAAATCTTTCCATAGGATCTCATGGCTCCGTCAGCTAAATCCTCTACAACGGTTCCGATTGTCGGTACTACTTTTTCTCTGTCGTTTGCTGGCATATCGGTGTCTCTCCTTTTTGTTTTTTAATATTATAAGGGATACCGCCATTGGCACGTCAAGTCCCTCAATAAAGAGAAGAAATGTGCTGCAGGCGTACGGCGGGATCTGTGCAAAACGAGAGAAATCACATCCCTGAGCCGGATGTGATTTCTCTCGTTTCGATTATTCTTCTGAAATTGCTTCTACCGGACAGCTGTCAATTGCTTCCTTTACGCTTGCATCATCACCTTCTGCATAAGCTTCCGCACTTCCGGTTTCATTCATGCGGAATACCTCTGGCGCAATACCTGTACACATACCGCATCCTACACAGCTGTTCTGATCTACATATGCTTTCATAATTTTAATCCTTTCGTTATTAACAGGCACTCCTATGTCTTTGGGTGGTGAAAGAAATCTTATAAATAATCAATCAAACACCAGCAGAAGTGCCATCTTGAACTTCTTCATAGCCTTTACACTGTGCTTGCCGAATTTATCAAACTTGAAGGTTTCTCCGGCGCGGATTGTATGCTCTTCGCCTTCGTATCCAATAACAGCTTCACCGTCAAGAGCCATGACCAGTGCTTCTCCCGGAGCAGCATGCTCAGAAAGTCCGGTTCCCTCATCTAAGCTCATGATCACAAATTTCATCTTATCATTGTGTGCCAGATCCATATTGATGATTTTGCCTTCCTGATACGGAAGCAGATCTGCCAGTCTGAATACTTCTCCTGCATGTAATAACTCATTCATCATAACGGTCTCCTTTCGAAATTCGACTTCTTCATAAATAGCATCCTGCTCTGCTCTCACACCGACAGAAACATGCAGCGGTGTAAGAATACTTTCACCTTTGTACAGTCCTGTGGTTCTGCCATCTGCAGTAAATACTTCCAGTTCTCCTTCATATACGGTCCAGAGCTTGAAATATTCATAGCTTTCGGCACTGATACCGGTGCCTTTAGCCAGAGAAAAGATCGAGATGCCGGCTGCATTTTTATAATAAAGCTGTTTTGAAACAGTACAGCCGGGAACCGGCCTATTTTCATATGCGATGTCTATGATTCTGCCTGCCTGTTCTTTGATCATCACAGTCACCTCTCTTCTTTTGTTTCTTACAGATAGGAGTATACAGCTGTATGCTTACCACTTCTGTTGCTATAGCAACATTTTTCGTGCTATGATGAAAAAAGGAGGCAGGGAAAGATGAAAAAACATGGCAGTTATCAGGAATTTCTTCCGATTTTAGCGGAGGTAAGACTGTTTGAAGGCATACCGGCGGAACATTATGATCATATATTTGAGTATCTTGGCATATATGTTCTGTTTTATGAAAAAGAGGAATTTATTCAAAGACTGGGAGAGCCGATGCTCTGTTCGGGAGTTGTTCTTGAGGGAACAGTAGAAGGGTCATTTATCAGTGAGAATTATAATAAAATCAATATGAATTACTTTACTCCGGGGAATTCTTTCGGAGAGGCGCTGGCATGTGTTTCAACTTCGTACAGTCCGATACAGCTGAAAGCCTTAACGGACTGCACTGTGATGTTTATCAATCTGAAGCAGATTCTTTCAGATGCTCCCTGCAACTGCAGATATCAGCAGAGATTATCGACTAACCTGATCAGGATTCTGGCAAGTCAGAATGTCTTTTCCAATCTGAAGCTCCGCATCGCAAATCAGAAGGCACTGAGAGACCGCATTATGATGTATCTCTACAGCCTGGCTCCGGATCGGGAAGGTTTTGTCCATATTCCTTTTACGCAGACTGCTCTTGCGGAATTTCTGGGCGTAAACCGCAGTGCGCTCTCCCGGGAACTTGGAAGAATGCAGAACGAAGGATTGCTGCAGGTTAACGGAAAGTCCATGAAATTGATGCTGTGAGGAAATCAGACTTCTACCTGTAAAATATCATTCACATAGTTGTTTGCGACCATCATAGCTGCCATCGCAGTTAATACAACCATGATCTCTTCGGCTTTCTTTTCATCGACCGGATTACCTGAGTGATCTCCATGTTCGAGGAAGTCATTTTTCAGAGCCGTGAACTCTTCATCGGTTATATTCTTCGGAGTATGTCCTGCTTTTGCGGCAAAATTCATCAGGAGTTCCTGTCGATGTGTCAGCTGAAAGTGATTCGGATCAAGGCCGTGCTCCTCTCTATTGCTTAATCGTTCAAAACTGATCTGTTCTCCGGATCCGCGGCAGATTCCACCCATAGTGTGCTGCAAGCCAGCGGATCAGTACTACAACCGCCGGACTGACAATCAGGGCCGGAAGCTCTCCGAAGCTGCGGTAGGTCAGCACATAGACCACAGCGCCCAGTATGGACGCACAGGCGTAGATATGCTTGACCAGGATATACGGTGCCTCCTGAGCCATCATATCACGCAGCAGGCCGCCTCCGACGCCTGTGATGGTGCCGAGAAATACCAGCAGGAAGGTTTTGCCGCCGTAGCCTGCCGCATAGCCGGCAGATACGCCGACTACGGTAAAGATACCGAGACCGATCGCATCCATCCAGAACAGAAAGATCTCATAGATATTCTGGCCTTTTCCGTGAAACAGACTCTGTCTGCGGTAGACCAGCAGAAATAAAAGCAGCGATGTGACAGCTGCCGTTCCTGTATAGACAGGATCCAGCAGGGCCGAAGGCACTTTGCCGAGCACGACGTCGCGCAGCATTCCGCCGCCTACGGCCGTCACAACACCCAGAACACAGACGCCGAATACATCCATTCCCTTCTTTATGGCAAGCATGGCGCCGGATGCGGCAAATGCGATTGTACCGGTTATTTCCATGATTAAAATGACAAAAGCTGCATAACTCATCTCGTAATACCACGTCATCCTTCGACAGTTGAATTAAAAAAGGATCCATCAGCCGGAACTGATGAATCCTTCTGGGTTTTGTTATTCGTTGTCATCGTCGCAGCAGGGATCAGCTGCTGCAGGTGCTTCCGGTTTTGCGCTCTTGTCGATCGGTGTGTGATCGCCGATGCCAAGTGCTTCGCCGGCTGCGCCGAGTGTTGAAACCACACCGGTAAGATCGGCCGGCATGAAGATCTTGGTTGCTCTTCCGTCTGCCACATCCTTCAGGGCTTCGATTCCCTTCAGACGAAGAACGGATTCTGTGACCTTGGATTCATTCAGTTTGCGTAAGCCGGCGGCCTCTGCCTGATAAACCAGCTCGATAGACTTTGCACGACCTTCAGCAAGAGCGATCTGTGCATCTCTTTCAGCTTCTGCAGCAAGGATCTTAGCCTGCTTGTCACCTTCTGCACGGGAGACAACGGCTTCCTTGTGAGCCTGCGCTTCCAGAACGGTCTGACGACGTTCACGCTCTGCTCTCATCTGCTTTGTCATGACTTCTTCGATTTCTTCAGGCGGCTTGATGTTCTTCAGCTCAACTCGTGTGATCTTGATGCCCCACGGATCTGTAGCTTCATCCAGAATTGCTGCCATTCTGGCATTGATCTGGTCTCTGGATGTCAGAGTCTGGTCGAGTTCGAGCTCACCGATGATGTTACGAAGTGTTGTAGCGGAAAGATTCTGCAGACCTGCGATCGGGCTTTCAACACCGTAGGTGTAAAGCTTTGGATCGAATACCTTTGCAAATACAACGGAGTCGATCTGCATGGTGACGTTATCCTTTGTGATAACCGGCTGCGGCGGGAAATCCAGAACCTGTTCCTTCAGTGAGACCTTCTTTGCAATGCGCTCAAAGATCGGCACCTTCAGGTGAAGGCCGGCATCCCAGACACATTTGAAACGACCGAAGGACTCAATGACATAAGCCTCTGCCTGCGGTACGACGCGGATGTTGGCAAGGATAAACCATACGACCAGCACCACTAATATCACGGTTACGAAATACGGCATAAGCGATACCCTCCCTTAATATGTTTTGTCAGAAAAATAATCCGTCCGGATTCTTTTTTGCGACGCCTTCATTATATATCAAAGGATTATTTTTGAAAATAAGTTCTCAGAATCTTCACAATCTTCACAGAAGCGGTGCCGTCTCCGTAGGGATTGGATGCCTGTGCCATCTGCTCATAGGCGGCACGATCCTCCAGAAGTGTGCGGAATGCCGAATAGACAGCCTCCTCTTCTGTTCCGACAAGACGGAGTGTTCCTGCTTCTGCACCCTCGGGACGCTCTGTTGTATCACGGAGTACCAGAACAGGCTTTCCGAGAGCCGGTGCCTCTTCCTGAATACCGCCGCTGTCTGTCAGAATCAGTTCGGCACGGCTCATGAAGTTATGGAAATCGATTACGTCAAGCGGCTCAATCAGTCTGACCTGAGAGCTGTCTCCGAGTTCCTCTTCAGCGGCCTTCCTCACAGCAGGATTCAGATGAACCGGATAGACGACAGAAACTTCCGGATGAAGCTCCAGAACGCGTCTGATGCCGCGGAAGATCTGATGCAGCGGTTCACCGAGGTTTTCCCTTCTGTGCGCTGTGAGAAGCACCAGACGGCGTCCTGCAAGCTCCCGCAGAACCGGATGCTGATAATCTTCGCGGACTGTAGTGGCAAGCGCATCGATCGAGGTATTTCCGGTCACAAAGATCGCAGAAGGATCTTTCTTTTCACGGCGCAGATTGTCTGCCGCTGCCTCTGTCGGTGAGAAATGCAGAGCTGCGATGCTGCCGACAGCCTGTCTGTTGAACTCTTCCGGATAAGGTGCGTGAATGTCCCAGGTACGGAGGCCTGCCTCGACGTGGCCGACCGGAATGTCCATATAGAACGCAGCAAGTGCAGCTGCAAATGCTGTGGATGTATCACCGTGTACGAGAACCAGATCCGGCTTTTCCTTCTCCAGAATCGTCTTCATGCCCTGCAGAATGGCGGTAGTGATATCAAAAAGTGTCTGTCCGGGTTTCATGACGGCCAGATCATAGTCCGGCACGACAGAGAAGCTCTGCAGAACCTGCTGCAGCATCTCCCGGTGCTGGCCGGTCACACAGACAACAGTCTGCATCTCGTCCGCATGTTTTTTTAATTCCTTTACAACCGGACACATCTTAATTGCTTCCGGTCTGGTTCCGAAGATCACCATTACTTTTTTCATGCGCAGGAATCCTCCTTTGTAATCATTTCGCATCGGCGCGTATGACAGTAAGCGGAAGTTCTGTTTTGCAGCGCTCCGCAATTCCTTCCGTAACTTTGACAGAGCCGTCGGCCATAGCCAGAATCAGATTAAATTCTGTGCGATGTTCACGCCAGTACTCTTCAGCCTTCTCTTCTCCCATAATGAAGAGTGCGGTTGCCAGTGCATCGGCAGATGTGCCGTCCTCGCTGACAACTGTAACGGAAAGCAGGGAATTGTCTGCCGGCCGCCCTGTTTTCGGGTCAAGAATATGATGATAGGTTTTGCCGCCTTCCTCAAAGAAGCGCTCATAGCCTCCTGAGGTAATAACAGCGCAGTCGCGAATCGACAGCACGCACATGATGTCATTGGTGCCGTCCGGCATGCGGACGCCGATGCGCCAGTCACTGCCGTCAGGCTTGCCGCCGAGCGCCTGTACATTGCCGCCGAGGTTGACCATGGCGTGCTCCGCTCCTGCTTCACGGAGAAGGCTGACAACCTGTGAAGAAGCATAGCCCTTCGCAATGCCGCCGAAATCAATCTTCATTCCTTCTATGGCAAATGCTGTTTCTCCGGTCGCTTCATCGAACTTTACCATGTCACTTCCGACAAGCGTGAGCGCTTTTTTAAGATCGTCATCGGACGGAACCTTGAAGCTGCTGTCGGTAAAGCCCCAGAGCTCCATCAGCGGATAGACTGTCAGATCGAAGGCTCCGTCTGTCTCTTTCCATAATTCCAGAGAGCGCTTCATCAGATACTGACCGTCTTCGGAAAGAACACCTCCTCCTCCGGCATTGATCTTTCCGACCTCACTTTCCGGATTGCCGGTTGAAAGCAGGGAATCCAGTCGCTGTACTTCCTTCTTTGCCTTTTCGGCAAGCTCTTCCGCCTGATCTCCGTAAACTGTAATCATCATATAGGTATCCATCGCAAAGAAATCGACGGATGCCTCTTCAGCTTTGTCAGATGATAAAGCTGATGCAGCAGTCTGCTCCTTTTCTCCGGCAGCGGTATGTTCTGCAGAATCTGATTTTGCAGAAAGGCTTTCTGAAGCGGACTGTTTCACTGCGGAATCACTGCTTCCGTTCTGTTTCGAAGAAGACGCGGAACAGCCGGTCAGAAGAAGGCAAAAAATCAGAGGCAGAATACATGCTTTTTTCTTAGTCCGCTTCTGCGTTGAAATATTGTTTATCATAAGCGATTTCAGGTGCATATATCAGGTTATCCTTTTATGAAAATGGAAATCGATCAGCGATATGTCCGGGCGGCTTGCTGTGATCGGTTTGCAAACACCGGACAGGGATGCTATAGTCTGTAGAGAAAAATAAACCAATAATCAGATGGAGGTATCAGCTTGAAACAGAGGCTGCGCCATGTCGTGCAAAGCGGAAAAGAAAACGGCCTGCTTTGCCGCAATGATATCATTCTGATCCTGCTGCTATTGATCTCCTCGGCTGTATTGTTCTTCGGAAACAGCCTGTACTTTACGAGATCAGGAAATGCTGCTCTTGAGATCGTCGTTGACGGGGAGCTCTTCGGGCGGTATGCACTTGACAGAGATCAGACCATTGAGATTCAGGGCACCAATGTGTGCCGAATTGAAAACGGAAAAGTCAGCATGACAGAGGCGGATTGTCCGGATCTCATCTGCGTGCATTCCATGCCGATTGACCGGAACGGAGGCAGCATTGTCTGCCTTCCCAACCGTGTGGTGCTGCTGATCGTCAATACAGAAAAAGATGAGGATGCACCCGATATCCTGATCGGCTGACACAGCATTTACAAATCAGCTGACACAGCATTTGCAAAAAGGAAAACAACATGTCTGCAAAGAAAACAGCATATCTCGGAATGATGGCGGCGCTGTCTATTCTGTTCGGCTATGTCGAGACGCTGATTCCGCTGAATTTCGGAATTCCGGGAATCAAGCTCGGCCTGGCCAATATCGTTATTCTTCTGCTTCTCTACAGGTATTCCTGGAAGGAAGCACTTCCGGTCACACTGGCCAGAATTCTGGTGATCGGTTTTATGTTCGGCAATATGTTCAGTATCGTATACAGTCTCGCAGGTGCGCTGCTGAGTATGCTCGTGATGAGCCTTCTGATCCGAAGCGGACGTTTCCGCATCATCGGAATCAGTGCGGCAGGCGGAGCGGCACATAATGTCGGACAGATTCTGGCGGCCTATGCGGTCACCACAACGCTTCCGCTTTTCTGGTATCTGCCGATTCTGATGATCGCAGGTACGCTGACCGGAATCCTGATCGGGATTCTGGTGGGTCTGATTCATGAACGAACCTCCGGCCTTTGAGGGCCCGGAGGTTCTTCT
>JAUNAG010000014.1 GCA_030527685.1 Lachnospiraceae bacterium
CTATCTGATTTCCGTTATACAGAACGATATCTCCCGCTTTTGTTGTCATCTGCACATTGCTCCTGGGAAGTGAGAACCCCAGAGCTCCCACCTTCTCAAATCCGGAATAATCCTGCAGTGTCAGCTTTAAGTCACCGTCTTTTAATCTGCTCTGCAGCTCAGATACGGCTGCATTCTTCTCCGGAATTACAGAGAATTCTGTTCCGTTTGCTGTTACCGTGAATTTCATCTCTTCCTCCTCCGCTGCCGATGCCCCGGACGCACAACCCGTCAGAGCACCGATCAGACAGATAACAGATATGATCCGCAGCATTTTCATACGAGATTCTTTCTGAAGAATGCTTCCATCTTGTCAAACGGAATCACATCCTTGCGATCATACAGATCGACATGAGTTGCTCCGGGGATTGAAACAAATTCCTTGTTGTCACCCTTCAGCTTTGCAAATGCATCCTTGCCGAAATAGTAGCTGTGAGCCTTATCACCGTGAACAACCATTACCGCATTGCGGATTTCATCTGAATATGCAAGAAGCGGTGCGTTCAGCAGTGACATGCAGCCGATGACAGCCCAGCCGTTGTTGGAATTTAAAGAACGAACGTGATAGCCGCGCTCTGTCTTGTAATAATCATAGTAATCCTTTACGAAGAACGGTGCATCCTCCGGAAGCGGATCTACAACACCGCCTGCAAGAGCGTAGGTACCTGCCTTATAGTCTGCAGTACGCTGTGCATTCAAGGCAACGCGCTGTTCATGACGCTGTTCCTCGGAATCCTGTGAATCGAAATATCCCTTTGCAGTTACGCGGGACATATCATACATAGTGGAGGCTACCGTTGCCTTGATTCTGGTATCAATGGCAGCTGTATTCAAAGCCATTCCGCCCCAGCCGCAGATGCCGATGATACCGATTCTTTCCGGATCGACATTCTCCTGTACAGACAGGAAATCAACTGCTGCCTGGAAATCCTCTGTTGCAATATCGCCGGAAGCCATATAACGGTTCTCACCGCCGCTCTCTCCTGTAAAGGACGGGTCAAATGCAATTGTCAGGAATCCGCGTTCTGCCATCTCCTGTGCATACAGACCGGAGGACTGCTCCTTAACTGCACCGAACGGTCCGCTGACTGCAATCGCTGCAAGCTTTCCTTCCGCATTCTTCGGTACATACATATCAGCTGCAAGCTGAATACCGAAACGGTTATGGAAGCTTACTTTCTTATGATCTACCTTTTCACTCTTTGCAAAAGTCTTATCCCATTCCTGTGTCATGTTCAGTTCCTGCATGATCTTCTTCTCCTTCTTCTGTGTTTATTTTCTGTTTTGTTTCTTCAATTGATAAATCAGATAATCCAGACATTCCAGTTTTCTCTGCTCCTGATGCATGGCCTCAAGAAGACATCCTCGAAACTTCTGCAGTTCCGGAAGCATTCGAACTTCACTGTTTTGTTCTGCCAGCTGCATACAGCAGGCGATCATATCATGATCACAGCCTGCATCCTGAAGGTTCTGCAGCAGCATGTCCTTTTCATTCAACAAATTTGCCATCTGTTTTTCCTCTTGTTAAAGATTATAAGAAGGTAGATCAGAAATAACAAATTGTTATTTTCTATCGCCCGTCATGCTTATCAGGCATCGCGGAAGATGCTATAATTAACGTCATAGTTATCTTGGTTAATTGGAGACTATCTTCTTACTCTGCTTCTTCAATGTAAAAGATTCAGAGCAATCACTACAGGGAGTACTTTGATGGAAATTCGTGTCCTTCGCTATTTTCTCGAAACTGCCCGTGAGGGCAGCATGACCCGCGCAGCTGAACGGCTGCATGTCACACAGCCGACACTGTCCCGTCAGATCCGTGATCTGGAGGAAGAACTTGGGAAGCCGCTGTTCGTGCGGCACAATACAAGCGTCAGTCTGACAGACGAAGGCATGATCCTGCGAAAACGTGCCGAGGATCTTCTTTCTATTGCAGATAAGATCGAGAATGAATTTCAGACGATGGATGAAATTGCAGGCGGTCATATCTCCATCGGCTGTGCGGAATCCTATCTGATCGGGTATCTGGCTGAAGCCATCCGAAATCTGAATCAGAAACATCCGGGCATTCATTACAGCATTATCAGCGGAGGCACAGAGCAGGTTGATGAAAAGCTGATCAACGGTGTACTGGATCTTGCTTTCATCGTCGAACCGCCGGACTTAAGCCGCTTCAACTACCTGGAGGTTCCCAGCTCTGATACATGGGGTGTCCTGATGCCGAAAGACTGCCCTCTTGCAGAAAAAAAATCCATCACCGTAGATGATCTGCTTTCCTATCCGCTCTTTATCTCGGAGCAGTCCGTCCGCGCAGATCTGCCTCGCTGGTGCGGTGAAAAAGCGGAAAGCCTCCATATCACTGCTAATTTTAACCTTGTTAACAACATGGCTTTATTCGTTCGTTCCGGGCTTGGACTCGGCTTAACCTTTGACCGGATTATCGAATTAAATGAAAAAAACACCCTGGTCTTCCGCCCGCTGTATCCGCGGCTTGAGACCAGGATGTATGTCATCTGGAAAAAATATCAGGTTTTTACACCGGCAGCTTCACTGCTTCTCAGTGAACTTAAGGCTGTTCTGACTTCACACTCTTCTTAAGCTGAGCTGCAATATCACGTCCACCATACATTACTCGTATGATTGACACTATCATACTTTCACTATCTACAATATACAGAACACAATAATTATCTACTGGAACTATGTGAAGGCCACGGCTTTTCCATGGTTCTTTTTCATAGAAGCGAAACCGCTCCGGCATTCTATCCAAACTCATGATACACTGTTCGATTCTATCAAGCTGTCCGCTGGCATTTTCCGGTGCCTGAAGTTCATATGCAATGTATTCGTATATATTACGGATATCCTCATCAGCCCGATCTGTAATTTTAATCTTGTAAATCATAGCTTGTAATCCTTACGGATATCTGTAAATACAGCACTCGCTTCTCTGGTTCTTCCTGCTTTATAGTCTGCATATCCTTTCTCCAGTTCCGCCTCCAGTTCTGCTTCGGACAATGCAGCCATCTCCACAGGACGTGAATTCGGAATTTTCACCTCAAACGGAAGTCCCCTCTGAAGAATGATCTGCTTATAAAACATATTGATCGCATTGGATGCCGGAATGCCGAGAGCCGATAAAATACTTTCTGCCTGCTCTTTTACATCTGGCTCAATCCGAGCATAAAGATTTGCTGATTTTGCTGCCATATATAGCACCCCTTTCAAGTTTTCTAATCTCATTATACTCATATGTGCGGACAAGAGCAATACAATAGTTTACAGTAACCCCGCAAAAACCGATGCAACGACAACTGTCAGGATTCCGGCAACTGCAATCGCAAGGCTGCTCATCGCGCCTTCCGTCTCGCCTAGCTCCATTGCCTTGGCGGTACCGATCGCATGCGCTGAGGTTCCGAGTGCCAGACCCTTGGCGATCGGATCCTCGATGCGAAACAGCTTCGCAAGCGATTCTGCAAATACATTTCCCAGAACACCTGTGATAATAATGGACGCAACCGTAATCGTCACGATGCCGCCCAGCTCCTCGGATACGCCCATGCCGATTGCAGTTGTAATCGACTTCGGAAGAAGCGTGACATAGAGCTGATGATCCAGTCTGAAGAGCTTTGCCAGAAGAAGGACACCGACCATACTGGTCAGAACACCGGCTGCAATACCGGCGAAGATGGCCTTCCAGTTATTTTTCAGAAGCGTGAGCTTTTCATAGAGCGGCACTGCCAGGCAGACCGTTGCCGGTGTCAGCAGATAGCTGATATAGCGAGCACCCTCCTGATAATCCTCATAGGAGATTCCGGAAACCGCCAGGAATGCAATTACCAGAATAATGGAAATCAGAAGCGGATTGAAGATATTCATCTTCAGTTTCTTTTTGATCAGAAGTCCGACCTCATAGGCAGCCAGACTGATAAATGCACCGAAAAAGACGGAGCTGACAATCATATCTTTCATTCTTCACGTTCTCCTTTCCGGCGAATGACAAACTGCGCGGCAATTCCTGTTCCGCCAAAGACAAGTACCAGTGTCAGGCAGGTGATGGCAAGAACCGGGAAAAGCATCGGACGCAGAGTATCCCAGGCATTCATCAGGCCGACACCTGCCGGAATAAACATCACAGGCATGATATCAATAAGGAATTTTGAAACCTCCTTCACCTGATGCAGCTTCAGGATGCCGCTGCAAAGAGCTGCCAGCATCAGCACCAGACCGTAAACACTTGCCGGAATCGGAAGCGGAATCAGGCTGTGCAGAAGCTCTCCCAGAAACGATAACAACAGAATGATACAGAATTGCTTAATAAAACGCATATTTCCTCCCTCTTCAAAAAACAATGGGACAGTCTATATAGTTTTATCTCAGAATGACCGATTCGTCAAATTTCAAAAGATAAAACGGAGGGGAAATTCGATCATTCGAATTTCCCCTCCGTTTTACGCAGAGACTATTTTTTCACAGTCCCTTTTTCTTTATTTATTTCGTTTGCACCTGTTTCCAATCAGCATCCCTCACAGCCGGACCATCTCTGCTCCGAGTCTTTCCGCATGCTGCTGATGATGGCTGACCAGAATCAGTGTCTTGTCCGCTGCGATCCGGTCGATCAGAGAAAGCGCACTTTCCTCGTTCTTCTGATCCAGTCCCGTCAGCGGCTCATCTAATAAAAATACATCCCCTTCATGTGCCAGTGCCCGCGCCAGAGAGGCCCTTCTTCTCTGACCTCCGGACAATTCATCCGGCATTGCTTTAAGCAGTTCTTCCAGACCAAGTTCACACAGTATCCTGCGGGCTTTTTCTTTCTCTGCAAACATTGCTGCGTTTTCCGCAATATTCAGCCACGGAAGCAGTCGATCCTCCTGAAAGACTGCCGAAAAACGAAGCCCTTCCGGCATCTCAATACTGCCCTTATCCGGCTTTTCCAGTCCCATCAGCAGGCGCAGAACCGTTGTCTTTCCGCGGCCCGACTCTCCGTATAAACAGAGACGTTTTCCTTCCGGAATCGCCAGCGAAAAATCTGTCAGCACAGGACTGCCCGGGACATAGGAAAAAGATACATTCTTCAGTGAAATCATCGTTTTCCCTCCCGCGTCCACGGCTTTGTCAGCTGCTGGAAACACGTACTCAGAGTCATAATCAGCAGCGTAACAGCAAGCACCTCGTCATACGCAATCGCCGCCTTACTCTGCCACAGCAGATTTCCGATCGAGAGCGGCGTGCGGCAGATAATCTCCGCAGCAATACCTGATTTCCATGCAAAACCGATACCTGTGCGGATCGCTGCCAGATAAAAGGGTTCCAGCTGCGGAAGCGTCACCCTTCTGAACTGCTCCCGGCCGCTCATCCCGAACACCCTTGCCATCTCTCCAAGCTGCGGATCAATATTGCGCAGACCTTCTCTGACATTGCTCCAGATTACCGGCATCACCGTTAAAAACGAAATAAAGGCAGGTATATGCTGACGCGGCACCCACAAAAAAACCAGAATGATCACAGCTGCTACCGGTACTGTACGGATCATATGCAGCATCGGATCGCTCAAGAATTGAAACAGTCTGTTCTTCCATGATAAAACCGCTCCGACACTGCCGATCAGAATGGCACAGACGAATCCCGCCAGTACACGCAGCAGCGTCAGACCGATTGCATGCCATACAGCGGCCCTGCCCAGAAGTCTGAACAGAGCCGTCACTGTTTTCGGTACGGTAGGCAGCGGAAGCAGCAGATTCCTGTTTGCCGCCATGGCAGCGATCTGCCATACAAGCAGCCAGAATCCGGCCGCTGCCAAACCCGATAAATTCGGTCTTTTCTTATGCTCCATAATAGAAGTCGTCTGCCGGCAGAGCACCGCCGACGCTCTTCGGATCAAAGTTCATCATGACCTGCAGATAGCCGGAAAGTGCTTCCTTCATCTCTGCACCGGCCATAAATGTCAGTCCGCACTCCGGAATTGCCTTCTGTGCCAAAGCAGCCTTCGGAATCAGTCCGTAGTGCTCGCAGAGTGCAGCTGTTGCTTCAACATCTGTCTGTGCAGCTTCGATGGATTCCTGATATTCTGTCATAAATGTTTCGACAGCTTCCGGGTTCTCCTGCAGGAAATCGTTGCGTACAATGACACAGCCCATCATCAGGCTGCTCTCGCCGTTTGCAATCTTCTCCCATTCCTCTGTCATATCGAATGCCTTCGCAGATCCCTCGTTCTGCATCAGGATGCTTGTAGCAACCGGCTGCGGAGCAAGGATGACAGCTTCCGGCTCACTCTGCCAGACGTTCAGCAGCTCGCTGCCTTCGCCGACAAACTGCAGTGTGACATCTGCATCCGGATCAAGTCCGTTTCCTTCCAGAACATAGCGAAGAACATATTCCGGGTTTGCACCCTGACCCGGAGCATAGATGGTGTGACCCTTTAAGTCAGCAACAGATGCGAACTCTTCGCCGCTTGAAAGCAGAGAAAGGACACCCATTGTGTTGACAGCCAGAACCGATACACCGCCGTTTGTCTTATTGTATAAGACAGAAGCCATGTTGGTTGCCACGCAGGCGATATCTGCGTCACCCTTGGAGATAGCAGCTACAACCTCTGTATTCTCACCGCTCATGGTAACCTGATAGGAATTTGCGGTCTCACCCTTGTCTGCCTTATCCCACAGATTCATGGCACCGATACCTGTCGGTCCTGCAAGCACATACAGATTGACATCAGAAGCAGAAGCCTCTGCAGCTGACTCAGCTGCAGAATCGGCAGCCTGTACAGCCATCGGTGAAACCATCAGCATTCCGGTAAGTAATACGCTTAAAAACCTTTTCATTGATCCTTCCTCCACGTTATTTTCCTGTATTTCCCGATCGGCACCTGCATTTTCCTGTAAACTCCCATTCCGGCTGCGCCGGTTTTTTTCAGTTCATACAATTCAAAAAACAGCAGTCAATCGAGCCTTTTATACTATACGATTTATTTTACTGTTCCGCAAGCGTTCCCCCCTGATGCCGCAGATATTGGAAAGGAGTCATTTTCTGCATAATTAAAATCCGGACAGGCATCAGATCGAATGCCTGTCCGGAAAGAGATTTATATATTATCGTTCGCCGATTACTCAGCTGCATCTTCAACAGACTCCACTTCGGCAGTAGATTCAGCTGCATCGAGGACTCCGCCTTCAACAACCAGTGCTTCCGGATCTGCATCATCTCCGTAAACCGGTGCAAGTGTCTCCTCATAATCTGCGTGGAAGAAATTTTCCTCACCAAGAGTGACAATTTCATCATTGAGCCAGTCGAGCAGTGTTGTATTGCCCTTGGCTACAGCCGGTGCAATTGTATCGGTATCTCCCAGCTCACCGATACCGACGGTGAAGCCCGGATTTACCTTCGCCCATGCAAGAACTTCCGTGTTATCTGTGGAGAACGCATCTCCTCTGCCGTCCAGCAGTGCATTGTAGGCATCTGCATAGGCATCATATTTCTGAAGCTCAACCTCCGGATAGTTGTTTGTGAAATAGGTCTCTGCTGTAGTTCCCTTTGCAACAATCAGAGTCTTTCCATTCAGTTCATCCACATCGGTAATCACTGCAGAGTCCGGTGATACGACGCCAAGAGCAACCTTCATATACGGAAGAGCAAAATCAACCTGCTCTGCTCTTTCCGGTGTTACTGTGAAGTTTGCAAGAACGATGTCGACCTTTCCTGTCGCTGCATACTCTACACGGCTTGCCGGATCCAGAGAGACATACTCTACATCAAGTCCGAGATCCTCTCCGATACGATCTGCAAAGTAGACATCATAACCCTGATAATCACCGTTTTCATCGACATAGCCGAACGGAGCCTTGTCACTGAAGACACCGATTCTGATGCTGCCGCTTGCCTTAATTTCATCCAGTGTACGGAATGCATCCTCTGCAAACACACTTCCCGTGCTGAGACCGACTGCAAGTGCTGTAACTGCTGCTGCAAGAATTGTCTTTTTCATAATTATTTCCTCCATTTCATCTTCATTTCAAATAGAATAATCTTCTTTCGTTTCATGAACCGGCTGATAAGTCAGGGATTCCAGAAACTGTTTTGCTCTCTCGCTTTCCGGATCAGTGAAAAACTTTGAAGGAGCAGCCTCCTCTATAATATTTCCTCCGTCAAGAAAAACTATTCGATCCGCAACTGCCGCCGCAAATGACATCTCATGTGTGACGATCACCATGGTCATCCCCTGCTTTGCCAGCTCCAGTACCACATCCAGCACCTCGCGAACCATTTCCGGGTCCAGCGCTGCAGTGATTTCATCAAGAAGCAGTACCTCCGGATGCATACAGAGTGCTCTGACGATAGCCACACGCTGTTTCTGTCCGCCGGACAGCTGCCGCGGATAAGCCTTTTCCTTATCAGCCAATCCGATTCGACTTAAAAGCTCTCTCGCTTCCCTGACTGCTTCTTCTTTGCTGCGCCTCTGCACCTTGATGGGCGCCAGCGTAATATTGTCAAGAATTGTGCGATGAGGAAAGAGTTCATAGCTCTGGAACACCATGCCGATCTTCTGTCTTAGAGATGCAATATTCTTTCCGGCAGGATCCACCGGCTGTCCATCCAGAGTAATTTCTCCGGCTTGGACGGGCTCCAGAGCGTTCATACATCGCAGGAGGGTGCTTTTACCGCACCCGGAGGGGCCGAGAATCACCACAACCTCTCCCTTATGAATATTCAGATTTACTCCATCCAGGACTGTATGGCCATCATAGGCCTTTTTCAATCCTCTGACAGAGAGAACCGTTTCGCTCATTCGTTTCTCCTGTATTTCTTATATGTTTACTAGGTTTTGTTGATGATGGTAGATTACATCAAGATGTTTCGCCTGTCAAGTATTATTTCCCATATTTTCACTATGTTTTATATGTATTAATTACTCCAACGCTTTTCCAGCTTTCGCGCAGCAAGTGAAATCGGCCAGCAGGTAAAGAAATACAGAAAAAAAATCACACCGTAAATCCAAAGAGCCGCAGTCGGATACTCAAAACGATTTGCATCGATAATCTGCTGCCCCACTTTCATCATCTCCACAATACCGATCAGCACAACAAGAGAGGTCGTCTTGATCATACGTGTCACAAGATTGATTGTCTGGGGAATCAGCCTGCGCAGAGTCTGCGGAATCACAATATACAGATAAGTCTGTCCTTTGCTGAAGCCGAGAGCCTGTGAGCTCTCATACTGATGCTTCGGAATGGAATTCAGTGCGCCGCGCACCAGATCTCCCATCTCCGCCGTTCCCCACAGCACAAACACGAATACTGCAGAGAATTCATTCGACAGATTCAGTCCCCACAATCTTGTTGCTCCGAAAAATACAATGAACAGCAGTACCAGCTGCGGCATGATACGGATAAAATTCAGATAAATGCGGCTGACCAGTTTCGTCAGCCGGCTCGGCAGCCGCATGAACATGCCAAAAAGAATCCCGAGCGGCACACTGATCAGGGCTGACAGCAGTGAGATACGGACTGTAATCCATAATCCGCCCATCAGCCTCAGAAGATTATTTCCTTTAAACAGAATACTAATGCCCAAATTCTGCATACTGCAGTCTCCTCTCAAGAATACTTGCCAGAATTGAAACCGGAAGCAAAATGATCAGATAAGCGATGACCAGCATTGTAAGCGCCTCCGTGGTCTGATAATAGAGACCGATCAGATCCTTTGCGACATACATCAGATCTGCCAGCGCAATCGCACTGAACACAGAGGTCTCCTTCAGCAGGAATACAACATTTGCCGCAATAGAGGGAAATGCTACTGACAGCGCCTGCGGAAAGATGATCCAGATCAATGTTCCTGTCTTGCTGAAGCCAAGACTGTAGGCGGATTCGTATTGAATCTGCCTGACGGACTCCAATCCGCTGCGGAGACTCTCTGCCATGTAACCGCCTCCGAGAAATGCCAGACCGATGATGCCGCACGATTCGGCACTCAGACGAATTCCGAGTTTCGGCAGTCCGAAGTACAGGAAAAACAGCTGTACCAGCAGAGGTGTATTGCGGCTTAGTTCAATATAGACGGCAACGATTCTTCGCAGAATCGGTATTTTGAAATACTGAATACTGCTTGCAAGAATACCGATCAGAAGTGATAACAGGATGCCGATCAGTCCGATGCGCACTGTAAGGATGCCTGCCTCAATATAATCGGGGGCATATTTTTGAAAAAACGACCAGTCCAAAGGATCTCCTCCTGTACTTACGTATTAGTTCTCACATATTTGTTCCGGCGTATTTGTATTTACGTTCCGGGTACTGCATATTTGTATCTGTGTACTAGCAGTCTTTATTTTATTTATTTCATATATATTTACTGGGTTTTATATGTGAAAATATACACCTGCCCTGCAGCGGATGTCAATATGTTTTCACGTTTTCCGATGTGTATTGTAGGAATTAAAACCGGGCCGTATATACTTCCTTCACCTCCGGGGCAAAAGAAGACCTGCACTTCATATTAAACACAGGGAGCCTGCGCTCTTTCCGGTCTTTGACCGAATTAAGCGCAGGCTCCCTGTCATCTGATATAGAAAACATATCCTCTTCTATTCAGTTTTTATTTCCCGGTGACTTTTTCAGTCTTCCAGTGCACCCTCAATTGCCTTCAGAAGGTCATCGAACTCCTCAAATGCCTGCAGTTCCGGATTGTCCTTAATGATCTGCTCTGTAGATCTGAACAGGAAGCCTGCCTTGCTTGCCTTAATCATGGCAAGGTCGTTGTAGGAGTCACCACTTGCGATGGTCTCATAGCCGATAGACTGCAGTGCACGGACTGTGCTGAGCTTGGACTTCTCGATACGCATACGGAAGCCTGTGATCTCACCGTCCGGAGCAACTTCAAGAGTGTTGCAGAACAGTGTCGGATAGTTCAGCTTCTTCATCAGCGGCATAGCAAACTGTGTGAATGTATCGCTGATGATGATAACCTGTGCCTTCTTGCGAAGCTCATCCAGGAATTCACGTGCGCCCGGAAGCGGATCGATGGTTTCAATGGTGTCCTGGATCTGCTTTAAGCCAAGACCGTGTTCCTTCAGGATGCCGATTCTGTACTTCATCAGCTTGTCGTAATCCGGTTCGTCTCTTGTTGTCTTTCTGAGTTCCGGAATACCTACTGCATCTGCAAATGCGATCCAGATCTCCGGTACCAGTACACCTTCCATATCAAGACAAACGATATCCATAACTGTTCCTCCTATATAATAAATCTTATTGTTACCTTAACTCAGTTTCTTCGAGACAGCCAGTATTCTTCTGACACAGGCATTCAATTCTTCCTTCGTCAGCGTTACCTCCGGATCTTCTCCGTGCAGCGCACCTAAGATACCGTCCCGATCCTGCGGTGAGCCCGGCATGATCAGATCGTTGCCTGCAATAATGCAGCGCGACGGATGGGAGTTGCCGTACTTCTGTCCCGGAAGATCTGCACCCGGATTGGTCGTTGTCGTCCAGTCCGTCATCACAACACCGCGGAAGCCCCACTCCTGACGGAGCACCTTCTCCAGAAGCCCCTTATGCTCTGCGGCATGTGTGCCGTTAATCAGATTATAAGAGGTCATCACAAAGACCGGCTGTGTCTCCTTGACGCAGATCTCAAAGCCTTTCAGATAAATCTCGCGGAATGCCCGCTCACTGACATGGCTGTTGTTGTACATTCTGTTGCGTTCCTGGTTATTGCCTGCGAAGTGCTTGATTGTCACCGCACATTTTGAGTGCTTCTGCACACCTCGTGTCACCGCACCTGCAATCACACCGGAAATGACCGGATCCTCAGAATAATATTCAAAGTTTCTGCCGCATAAGACAGAGCGGTGAATATTCATAGCCGGTGCCAGCCACACATTGACGCCGAAGATCTCCATCTCCTCTGCCACAATGCTGCCGCAGTACTCTGCCAGTTCCGGATTCCAGCTCTGCGCAATCGCCGTTCCGATCGGAATCGCTGCTGCGTACTGATAGAAATGCTGTGCGTCGCGGTACTGCTCTTCCTTCTTTCTGGCAGCACCGTAAACCCGCTCGCGATCCTCCTCCGTGAAGAAATCCTCCACCATGGAATCCGAGCCGATTCCGAATTTCACCGGAGAGCCGTTCTCATCAAGCGCATAGCACTCTGCCAGACGAAGGCCTGCCGGTCCGTCCGCCAGGGTCAGCTTTCCGTAGCCGTGCAGACGGATTGCCTCTGCGGATTCCGATGCCGTTCCCGGTACCATGGAACCGGAATCGCCGAGCTGCTTCTTACTGTTATCGCTGAAACGTCCGCAGCAGATTTCGGCAAGTTCCTGTTCGGAAAATGCATCTGTCTCCGGAAGCGTCTCCTGTTCTGCTTCTTCCTGAAGTCTGTTTCTCTCGAAAAGGCCGATTCCATGAAGTGCTTTCGCATCTGCTTTCAGCACCGGAACCTCTGTTTTTTCGTTCGCATATATATAAGAAGAAACTGCCGGCGTCCAGTCTTCAAAACCACTGTTTCCGAAGACTTTCCGGACCTTCTCAATGACTGCTTCGCTGTCGAGCCCGATTCTGCAGCAGGCCTTCAGATCACGTGAGCTGTTTCCGATTCGAATCGTCCAGCTTCCCTTCTCCAGAATCCATGCCTCCTGCTCCTCATCATAAGAAACCATATTCTCAAGCGGCAGACGCAGTGTGACGATTTCTGCTTCACCCGGCTGGAGCATCTTTGTCTTCACAAAGACACCGAGCTCCTGGCAGGGATGTGAAAGACGTCCCTCCGGTGCCGAGTAATAGAGCTGCACTGTTTCCTTGCCGGCTGCATTTCCCGTATTGCAGACTTCCGCCTGCACTTCCAGAACGCCGTCAACAATTGCAGTGTCTCGTGATTCAATAGAAAAGTCTGTATAGCCAAGTCCAAAGCCGAAGGGGAAGAGCGGTGTTCTGCCGGCCGCATCAAAATAGCGGTAACCGACAAAGATTCCCTCGCGGTACTCCGTCTCTTCTTCCTCACCGAAAGTGCCGATCTTCTGGTAGGCATCCGCCGGAGCCCAGGTTGTCGTCAGCTTTCCTGACGGATTCGCCTTTCCAAGCAGCACATCGGCAAATGCATCGCCTGTCACTGTTCCGAGCTGGGACAGCAGCAGGATGTTCCGGATCTCCGGAATCTCAGTCAGGTCAATCGGACCGCCGACATTTAAAACCAGAAGCAGATGCTCCTTCTCTTCTGCCAGCTTCCGGATATCCCGCTTCTCGGACTCCGTGAGACGGAGATCTCCCGGAATATCTCTTCTGTCAGATCCCTCGCCGCAGATTCTGCCGACAACATAAACTGCAGTCTCGCCTTCACCTTCAAGCGGAAGCTCATATTCCGGCTCCGGCATGACAGCTCCCATACCGAAGGTCACCGGATCACGTCCGAGTGCGGCGGCTTCCTGTCTGATCTTTTCGATAAATGCCGGTTTCGCCTGACGCCTCACCTCATCATAGGCATCCAGCCAGTTCTTCGTCGTAATTTCAAAGCCGGCTCTTTCAAGTCCTTCTTCAATTGTCACAAAATGCCGGACATTGACGTCGCCTGAACCGGTTCCGCCTTTTACAGTCTGTCTTGCGCCGCTTCCGTAAAGTGCGATGCGGCCTGCTGTGCGAAGAGGAAATTCCTCCGTGCGGCGGAGAAACAGCATACATTCCGGTGCAAGTGCTCTCAGCGCTTCATTGTGGCGCGTCTCGAAGCCCTGCACCTCCTTTGTTCCTATCCGTATCAACTTATGTCCTCCACAGTTACCTGCGTATTTTTTTGTTTATATAACAAAGCTGTGGCAAAAAGAACGCTTTGCCGCAGACTTTCGTCTATTATAGCAGAGGCCTTCCGCGTCTGTCACAGGTTTTCCATGTGCTCTTTCCCTCAGATTTATTGAAAAATCTTTCATTTTCTCTTCTTCCCATGAATCTCAATTTTCTCTTTTTAACCTCATTGCAAAATTGTATAATAGGAAAGGCACTTTGCAGAAATCGTTTGCAAATTCTGCACAATAATACTAATCCGGAGGTTCAAATTTCATGAAAACCATCTCAAAAGGCAAGATGTGGTGCTTTGCCGTCGGACAGTTCGGCTGGTCACTGCTCTCTGCCCTGATCACCAACTGGCTTGTGTATTTCTATCAGCCCGATGAAGCAAACATTGCTGCAGGCCAGACACTGTTTATCCCGCAGGGACGCGTCATTCTCGGTATTGTTACCATCATCGGCGGCATCTCTGCTCTCGGCCGTGTCTTCGACGCCGTCAGTGATCCGCTGATCGCCAATCTCTCGGACCGCTCCACAAATCCGCGTGGACGCCGTATCCCGTTTATGCAGCGCATCGCCGTTCCGTTCGCACTCGTTACGGTTCTGGTTTTCTGCTGCCCGGTAAACGGAATCTCCACCTTAAACTCTCTCTGGCTTCTGATCACGCTGCTGCTCTTCTATCTGTTTATGACGACCTACTGCACACCGTATAACGCACTGATTTCAGAACTCGGCACAACACAGGAAACCAGAATCAATATCTCCACTTATATTTCCGTCACCTTCCTTCTCGGATCGGCGATCGGATATGCCGCACCGTTCATCTGGGGCGCGCTGACACCGTCTATGGGAAGAATTCTTTCCATCCGTGTGACATTCGCAGTTCTTGCCGTCATCGGACTGATTGCACTCTTCTTCCCGACCTTTACAATCCGTGAGAAGGATTATGTAACATCCGTACCTTCCAATGACAATGCATTTACTTCACTCGGAAAGACCTTCCGCAACAAGGACTTCCGCATCTTTGTCGGAAGTGACGTACTGTACTTCGTCGCACTGACGATCTTCCAGACCGGTCTTCCCTTCTTCATCACCACACTGATGAAGCTGCCGGAAACCATGACCACGATTCTCTATGTGGCAATGACACTGCTGTCCTTCGCCTGCTACATGCCGGTCAGCATGCTGGCAAAGCGCTTTACCAAGAAGCATCTCGTTCTCATCGGCTTTGTCGGACTTGCAGTTGTCTACTGCATCACAGCAGTCTCCGGTCTTGCCGGAATCGGTGGTATGGTCTGGGGTGTCATCATCGTCTGCATGGCTGCCTTCCCGATGGCCATCCTCGGTATCCTGCCGCAGGCAATTGTCGCAGATATCGCACAGGCTGATGCCATGACAACAGGTGAAAACCGCGAGGGTATGTTCTTCGCAGCCAGAACCTTTGCTTTCAAGATGGGACAGAGTATCTCCATGCTGCTGTTTACCGCTTTCGCCAGTATCGGTCGTGAAACAGGCGTCGGTTATCGTATCGCTGCTGTTACAGCTGCGGTGATCTGCTTTGCCGGTGCTGTTGTTCTTTCTCGTTATGATGAAAAGAAGGTTATGGGAATTATTGTTCCTGAAAAATAATAGAATGGATGTCTTTTCCATATCATTTCACTAATCATAAATACATAAGAACATAAGAACATAAATACATAAATTCATTATTGGAAAATGCAAACAGGAAGAATCCGCGTAACTGCAGGGTTCTTCCTGTTTTTTGCGTTGACACGAATTTCTCTGTTTTCAGGAAGTCTTACAGAAAAAACGTATCCACTCCGGAAACTCCAAAATCACAGAGCATTTTCCATATACACGCCCGATATACCGAAACCACTTCATAAAATCTAAAATCACACAGAAAAAACAAATTTCTTTCCACTGTGGATAAAAAATAATCTCCTCCGGGATGCACCAATAAAGGTGCCGGAAGAGGTCGGAATAGAAAGTACGCAGAAAATGGGGTCATTTTACAGCAATCACTTATTTTTGGGTACAAAAAAACAGGCCGTAGCATTTATGCGGCCTGAAATAATTCGGCATTGGCTCTGGCAAAGGTTCTGACAAGAGCACCGATATTCCTGATGTCGAGGTGGTGACGAACATATCTGGTGTAGATCTGCTCGAGAGCACGTGTGATGCAGGCAATCGGATACTTCAGTGCAATTGCAGAAATATCTGTGAGCTCCTTTTCAGTTAAGGAAAGGACTGCGGTGCTCTCTCCCTGCTGTGCATCGACAGCTGCTGTCTCCTGCAGAGAGGAAAGCTTCTTCAGTATAGCTGCTCTTGCATCCTCACGCAGCAGCTCGCGGACAGTGGACTGCTCGAATTCTTCTTTTAAAATAATGGATGCAGTTCTCTTCTTCTGTGTGACGTGGAAGAGTCTGCGGAAGGAATCGCGGTCCGTAATCTCGCGAATTTGCTTTCTGGTGCAGTAGTCCGGGAGATCCAGTTTGATTTCCTGATAGGATTTCTCGGAGAGACTTCCCTTTCTTCTCATATCCTCTTCGGAGGACAGAACACTTCGGATGACAAGGCGGACAGCATTCAGAGAAGTCTGCGAGATAATCTCCTGCAGCATGCCCTGTGACATAGTCAGATAGCCGCGTCCGTCAGCGGAGGCCTGTTTGAAATAGGTGGAATACTCGGAAATAAAGATATCATAATAATGAACGATCGGAAGTTTGCGGCACGCAATATAGCCGGCTTCCTCAAGGAGCCGGAGATTATTGATGACAGTACGCACATGGCAGCCGAGCATCTCTGCTGCTTCCTCCGCATCCACCATACGAACCAGACCGTTCTCGTCAGGGTTCATAAAATGAAGGCTGAGGAACAGAAGGAGAGCATTGCGGTTCAGCGTTCTGCGCTCGCCGTAACGCGCGCGCTCATTGACATACACCTTGCGTGTCTCGGTATGGAATTGTTTAAGCAGACAGTTCTCACAGGCATTCGGTGCAGAACGGAGTATACAATCATAACACCCGGTTTTATCCTGATCCAGGACCCGCGTGTCTTCATAACGTATATGATTGTTCTGCAGACGAATGGCAGACCTGAGTACGGCCTGACCGACTGATGCCGTCTGTGTGAGCATGCAGTTTCACTCCCAACCTTTAAGATTTGTAACATTTATGTTTTCAAGTTTACTTAATCTTCTTTTTTTTGTAAAATCCCCCATCCACAAGGGTAAATGTTAAAAAAACCGTTTTGTACGCCGCAGGTGGAGCCGTTTTTAACAGGCACGCAAAATATAGTGTCAGTTTTCGAAAAGTACGCAATATAAGTGCCCAAAAAAAAGGGGGATTTCAAGAAATGGTGCCATTTGGGCGAAAGTACGCCGTAAATGGGGTCATTATCAATGAAGTACGTGTAAAGTAGAGTCACAAACACCACTTTACGCCGATTTTGGCGCCAAATTTTTTTGGCATTTTCAGGTATCTTGTGTTTTGGAGCTAAAATACGCAAAAAAAGGGTGCAAGATCGTGTTTTGACGTCAAAAGTGGACACAAAATATGGTTTGTACGCAAAAAATGGGGTCATTAGAGAACGGAAAATGGCAGTACGTAAAAAATGGAACCATTTTTTAGAAGGCAGTTTCGAAAACGAAATTTGTACGTAAAAAACGGAGTCATTCTGTTGCCGGTACGCAAAAAACAGGGTCAATATAATGGTTTTACGCAAAAAGTGGAGTCATTTTGCTAAAATAGCATAAAAGTACGCCAATTCTGGTGCCAAAAAGAGTGGTCGTTTTTGATTGATGACACAGAACCGTTATTTCGTACGCAAAAAGAAGGGGCAAAAGTGGTTTTGTACGTAAAAAATAGTACCATTATTGTATGATACGCAAAAAGTGGAGTCATTATCATATTGAATTATTGTCAGTTCGCCATTTTCGGTGCCAAAAATGGCTTGGACATTGGACCGGCCAGATGCTATAGTGAATCGGGACAACGAGGTGAACATATGACATTACAAAACGCTGAACATGCGACATCACAAAACGCGTATCCGCGTACATTTTATAAAGAAATTATTGATGAGATAGATCCGGAGCTCTCGGACTTCTACGAGAACAGCACGGAGAAATCCTTCTTTAATGAATCCTTCTATGATTTTGCGACAGGGATCTTAAGTGATACACTGGGCGGCAGAACCAGACAGGATGAAGTTGTGGCGATTGCCAATGCACATCGCAAGAAGTGTGCCAGAAAAAAGCGCAGATGGTATGACTCACTGAAGACCAATGCGACGCAGCTTACGCCTGCTTCAAAACAGTATCCGTTCCGTCAGCTGGCAACCAAACATGAGGTTCTGACCGTCGAGGACTGGAAAACACTGTACGGCGACAGAACATACGATGATGTTGTACAGGAAGAGATTGAGAAAACCAGACTATGGAGTGAGGATCCGAAGAGCCGTTTCATTCATTATCCGGGCTTCTCTTCTCTCACACCGCAGAAGTCTGCGCTGGCTATTGAAGAGGATCTGACCTCCAATATGCTTGAGATTCTGGATCGTCTCTACGGAATGAAGGTCGGTGAGGTTCTGAAGACCTACGTCGAGGAAATGGCATCAGCTTCCTTCTTCACGGATTCGAGAAGAAAATATGAGCTTCCGGCAGACGGCAGGGATCTGACAGGTTCCATCGCCATGAGCGAGGACGGCACGTATCGTCTGATGGTCACGGTGAGCCGTGAAGCTTTCGGACGGGAGACCGCTATTACAATGCCGGATGCAAAGGATCAGGAACTGCTCTTCTATATCATCAGCAGAGCTGCCAATTCCAGTGCGGACGGTTCCTCTGTCATGATTCCGGTCGGCGATCTTGCACGCAGACTTTCTCCGACAGGAAAGGCAGCCTCCAAGCATTATGACGAGGCGATTGCGAGAGTCCGCAAGATTGCAAACTTTACCTATAATATTCAGGAAGGTACAAAGTGGCATGGTGCCATTAACTACATCAGTGCCGCCATCCTTCGTGAGAATGAGGGAAAGAGCTACCTGGATATTACACTCGGACAGACCATCTCGGATGCTCTTCTGAATAATAAGATCAAACGATTCTCCAGTTACGAGTACGGTAAACTTGAGCTGAATATCAGTAAGATTATCTATATTCACCTGCAGAGAGAACGAATCCGTGCCTTCATGAAGATGCAGAACGGCTATCCGGAATGCAGCGGAACCTACGGCTATGATAATTTCTTAAAGTGGGTCAACTTCAGCACGAACAACAAGCGCAAGAACATGCACTCGATCAAGGAGGCACTCGCAGAGTTTGAATCCCGTCATATCATGATCGAGAGAATGGAATCAGACAACATCAGTGGTATTGTTAAGATCTTCTTTATTCCGCTGAGCGAGGACGAAGTATCCGACCTTTCACTCATGGGTTTCAACGAGCCGGGTGATACGGAGATCCGCAGAATCCAGTAAAGATCAGATACAGGCAAAATAAAATTAAATGCCATACTCTTCCATAAAATCGGAAGAGTATGGCATCTTTTTTGTCTGAACACTTATTTGCACCGTCATGTCCGCACCGCGGGACTATTGGTTTACATAAGATTTTTTTCGATCTCGTTAAGCTGTTCACGCAGATCGGCAATGACGGACATTGCGGTCTGCTTATCTTCTGCTGTTTTGGCAGAACGCAGTCCTTTCAGAAGAGAAAGCTCCAGATGAGCTGTTTTTGCGGAGTAGGTCTTCGGGGCAGCTTTTCCTGCCTTTGCATCTCCTGTTCTGGCAGCCTTGAGTTCATTGACCATGCGGATAAAATCGTTTCTGGAGATCTCCTCATGGCCCGGATTCTTGTAATACTTTTTGATGCGGGATGCGAGCTTCTTCTGCTCCTTCTCGGTCAGCCTGACAGCATTGTAAAGTGTCGGGATGGAAATACCGTAAGTGCAGAGATCCTGCATCTCCGGAATCAGCTTGCTGAATCCGTCATAGCGGGCAATCTGCTGCGGGGATGCACCCTTGCCGAGGAGCTCGTAGATCTTCTGCTTCTCTTCCATCTCGGAGCCTTCAAAACCTGTCTGCTTCAGAAGTTCACGGGCGTGACGAATCTCCGGAAGCCAGAACAGCGGATCCTTTTCTCGGGTCTCCGTATTGGCAGTTGCGTGCTCACGGAACCGGACGTACGGATCGGACGGATATTCGCGCACACGGCACTGCAGTGTTTTGTTTCCGAGAAGACGGCACCACGCTTCTCTTCTTCTGTGACCTGAAACCAGTTCATAGGTTCCGTCGCCGAGATCATAGACAATCGCCGGTGTGATCGGCCCCTTTGTTGCTTCCAGAGAACGGGCGAGCTCTTCCAGATCTTTCATGGGAAGACCCTCATTCAACGGGCTGTCCTTAATCTTCTCGTTCGGGATATCGAGAATTCGCTCCGAGGAAAGAAGGCTTGCAGCTTCTTCGGCATTCTTTCTGACACTGCTCATTCCTTTAAATGTTCTTGCCATATTTATCTACCCTGTCTTTCGCGGATTCTTTCCAGAAGTTCATCGGCCATGAAGCTCACATCTTCACCGACATTGGTTTTCGGATAGCAGCATAACGGGACACCGTCAGCTTTGGCATATTCTGCCTCCCTGCTGTAACGGATCGGATGTTTGATCATGATGTCGCTGAATGCGGCATTGGCAGAATCAAGAAGAGCCTCGTTCAAACTGCTGTTTGCATAGTGCTTGTTGACATAAATTAACAGTTCGATGCGGTGTCCGACATCGGGAATCGAATTCAGCATTTCGACTGTATCTGCCATCATTTCAACAGATTTCGGAGAATCAATACCGGTATACGGTGTCAGCAGATAATCCGATGCTGCATAAGCGCACATTGAGATATTCTGATCTGAAGGCGGGATGTCAAAAATTACATAATCATAGAGATCCGCCACATCTTCCAGTACTTCCTCGAACAGATGATAACGCGGCTTGACTTCGCCCTCGTCGTTCTCTTCCAGATAAACATCAATATCATAGATCTGAGAACCTGCTGCAATAATGTCCAGGTGTATCGTCTGTCCGAACAGACGCTTTCTCTTTCTGCGTCCTCGGAGATCCATACGCGGTCTTCCCTTGCTGTCATATTCCCAGCTGTAAAGAGGGTATTCTCTGGTCTGATAGATGGCATCTTTAATAGAAGCCTGTCCGGTCAGGACATCAGACAGAGAAACATGATTGTCTTCCTCATAGAGTTTTACAGAACCAGGCTGCTCAATCAGATATCGATTGGCAACATCCTCCTGCTGATCGCATACGATCAGCAGAACCCGGTTTCCTCTTGAAACCAGTTCGCCTGCAATATTGACAGCTCCAAAGGATTTTCCTTCGCCGCCCTTTCTGGCGCCAAAACCGATCATGATTGGTTTTTTGTTTGAATTGGACACTTAATAACCTCCGTTTATAAAAACGAAAAACTGAAATTTCTCACCGTGAGAAACCCTGAAGTTTTTGTCCGATGCTTTATGAGTTCATGTCCACTGTGCGGACATCACGAATTTATAAGGTGGCTGCATTGTGAAGCACATGATCGCAAAAGCCATCTGCATTCTCTGCCGGATGCCCGGCGATCAAAAAGCCTTGCTGCATTTGTTTCATGACTGTTTACATGTAAATGCTGGCCCGGCTATATGTCTCTGATTCTGATATTGCATCTTACTGATTTCAGAATTTGTATACCCGGATTCATCAGGTTCGATGCAATGATGATAAATACGGTTTTCTCTGATGCACACGGATGTATCGCCGGTAAAGTGAGGCTTAACGAAACAACAGTAACGTACTCCTGTTTATAGAAGAAAAGTCAGTGAAGTCGAAAATTATGAGAATACTTCTATATAAAGAAAAGCACGCGGAGATTGAAAATTTCTCACCGTGAGAAATCAGAGAATTTTCTGAATCACTGCCGACTCAAATGAGCAGATACAGGAACAGTAGATTTCAAATCAGAAACTACATGCATCATAACACGTTTTAAAAACAGAAGGAAGAGAATCACGGGAATGAAGACAGTTAGATATAAGAAACAGGCAGTACAATCATATATAACAAGAGAAGCAAGTCATATATAGACAGGAGTGAAGAGAGAACAACTGTATGAGAATCGGAATGGAATATTAAATTAAAGTTATGTAAACGAAAAGGTTAAAGATGAACAAAATCAGTGTTCGGTTTTCTGTGAAAACAGGGAAATGTTTTCACGTGAAAACCGGAAAGGAAAAGAACATGCTCCGGATGACAGAGAGACTGCCCGGGATTTCTCACCGTGAGAAATGAGAATGCAGAGCCTGATCCGGGCAAATGTGATAGAAGAATGATTATTATGGCGAATGTCCGGGATAAGGAATACAATAAGATAAAGAAAAGATCCTTATAAAGGAAGTCCGGATTATGAGTGAGAATAAAGACTGTATTCAGTTATTTTTTGACTTAAAGAAGCAGATTGAGCAGGAAACAGGAATAGCAGAGGGAGAAAACTTCCGAAACTTTATCAATGCGGGGATTCTGGCTGTATGGAGTGAGAATGGCCTTTATTCAGAAGCATATCGAACTGCTCTTGAAAAGATAAACGAAGGTCATCTGTCAATTGAACAGGTGACCGGTGCATTGGACTGCGCTGTAGGTAGAGTCATGAGAGTTCCGTCTTTTCTGGGAACTCTTGCAATGGCAGATGATCAGGAGAGCAGGAGGAAGTGCGGGAAGTTTCTGCATGATCTGAATACGCTGTTTGTAGAACTTGCATTCGCAAACGGGGATTTTACCTTAAAAGAAGCCGACAAAGTTACGGGAATTCTTGATGAGATGAATGCATTCTGCAAAAGTCAGGGGGTTGCAGTGGAGGAATTTGATCCGCTGAACAGAAAACGGGTGACACCTCTTAATGAAAGCAGCTATCTGCTGAAAGAGGAGCAGATGAAATCAAAAGATACAAAACAGGAACAGGAGATGGCGCAGGAGATGGAACGGGAGGAAGATCCGGAGAACGGTTATCCTGGCAATAGCCCTGAACATAAGACAGAGAACGAATCGGGTGAGGATCATTCGGAAATTATCACGGTGAGAAATTGCAATTCCGGCAGGCCGCAGGAAGAAAAAAAGCCTGGAGAGTCAATAGAAGAGCTGCTTGCAGAGCTTGATGCGCTCATCGGAATGGATAATGTAAAAAAGGATGTTCACAGCCTGATAAATTACATTAAAGTGACGAAGCTTCGTGAAGCACGCGGCATGAAGGTTCCGGAAATATCATATCATCTGGTTTTTTCGGGAAATCCGGGTACAGGAAAGACAACAGTAGCCAGACTTGTGGCAAAGTTGTATTACGAGATGGGACTTCTTGCAAAGGGACAGCTGGTTGAGGCTGATCTAAGCACGCTTGTTGCAGGTTATCTGGGACAGACGGCAATTAAAACGCAGGAAGTGATCCAGACTGCACTTGGCGGAGTACTGTTTATAGATGAAGCATATTCACTCGCAAATGCCGATAATAGTGATTCCTATGGACGTGAGGCAATCGAGACAATTTTGAAGGCAATGGAGGATCATCGCGGTGAACTGGTTGTGATTGTTGCGGGCTATGATGAGCTGATGCACCAGTTTATCGATTCAAATCCGGGACTTGCATCCAGATTTAATAAGTATTTTTATTTCCAGGATTATAACGGAGAAGAACTTACGCGGATATTCGAGAGTTTCTGTGTAAAGAACGGATACAGAACGGAAGAAGATGCACGGGAGTATCTTCTGGAAAGATGCTGCGATTTATATGAAAAGAGGGAAGCAAACTTCGGAAATGCGAGAGCAATGCGCAATATTTTCGAAAAGGCGATTGCGGCACAGGCAGATCGCCTTGCTGAGCTTTCTGAAATATCAGATCTGGATCTGGAGACGATTAAAAAGGAAGATCTGAAGATCTGAGGGCAGAGAAAAGGGAAAAAGATGGCGGAACAAAATTTTCTGAACTGGCTTGCCGAAGATATTGCTGCTGCAAGGGTTGCTCTTTTATACGCAATAGAAGAACGAGATCGTCTTCTGTATGTGGAATCAAAGAATCTGCAGAATCAATACATGGAAAAAGTCGGAAAAGAAGAAGAGGAAGTTCTGAAAGAGGAACTGGAGGCAGAGATAGATGCGCGAAAAGCAGAACTGCTGCAGGCGGCTGTTAATCGAAGAGAAACAATCGACTCTGCAAAAATAGAGCAGCAGCTCGCGGAATTCAGAAAGCAGCTTCTGGATGATCTGGCAGAGAAGGATCTGAGTTCATCGGCCGCATCTCAATTGCGGACAGAGGAAAAAGAAGAATTGCAGGCTCTGTATCAGGACATCCTCCGCGGATTTCATCCGAAGATGCATCCGGATATTACAGAAGCAGAAAAAGAATTATACGAACGGGCGCTGAGTGCATATGAGCGGCAGAATCTGGCTGAGATGAGGCTCCTGCATGATATGCTTTTCGATACGGACGGGTTGATTCGTCAGATTGTTCTGCTGAAAAAGATCGGAGAAGCGCTCGCGGCAAGCGGACAGATGGAGACTGCGGCTGCGGAAGCACCGGTGAAAAAAGCAGAAGCGCACGATTACACGCTCGCGGCAAGATTGTTTTCATTTTATCAGTGGACGGAAGAGGAAGCGGCAGCAGAAGAGCTGCGAAAACGATTATATGAAGAGCGGCATCAGATTGAAGGGGAGATAGAACAGCTTCGACAATCATTTCCGTTTTCTGCAGAAGAGATGCTGCGGGATCCGGAAAAAACAGAGGAATATCATCTGGAACTGAAGCTGCGAAGACGCAATGCCGAAGAAAAGAGAAAGATGCTTGCCGAAAAAATCAGCAGGCTGACAGAGGAAGCGGCAAATGGAACCTAATATACAGATCGCTGAACAGAGTATGAGGGGAGGCTATTACAGGCCGGATGCATTTGTTCAGAAGAAAAGACTTCTTCTGATATTGAAAACCGGTGTGGCAGGAGTTTTTGCCACGCTTGGTCCACTTGGAGAAGAAGGAGAGGCGATTCTGGATGCTCTGACACCGGGAACGGAACTGAAGCTTTACAGAGATGTCGGCAATGAGCATGATGTGTGGGCTGTTTCGGTTCATACGACAGACGGACGGAAGGTGGGATATCTGACAAGATTCAAGAATGAGACGGTGGCAAGACTTCTTGATTACGGCAAGACCATCACTGCGCAGGTAGATGAACCTGTGCCGGAACCGGAAGACGAAACCGAAAGAAGGCGTACCAGGGCATACACCGAGGATTACAGACTGCCGATTTCTGTCTATATGGAGGAGTAGACAAAAACAGGCGCTTGCATTTGCCAAAGATAAATGTTACAATTTCATTAAGAAGTTTACAAAAGTATTGGGAATTGTTAAGAAAGGCTTTGGCAAATAAAATGAAGCGATTAAAAAAGGTAACGGAGCGGATGCTGATTCTTCTGCTCACGCTTTGTATGGCCATGACACCTGTTACGGTTTCTGCCGATACAAAGCGCGTTTCGAAGATCTCAAACGGAAGCGGCATTTCTGCGGGATACTATTACCTGATCCCGATGTGCGCGCCAAACCGTGTTCTTTCGATCTACGGCGGAAGAACAACGTCCGGAACAAAGGCTGTAACGGGCGCCTATGCATTTGCAAAACAGAGAGTCTTTTATATCAGCGGCTCTACAGGCGGCACTTACACACTGAAGAATTACAAGTCAGGAAAGGTGCTTGAGGCGAAAAATAATACGATGAAGAACGGCGGTGCTGTTGTACAGGCATCCTACTCATCGGCAACCCGTCAGCGCTGGTACATCATGAACCGCGGCGGCTACTATACCATTCAGTCTTCGATTTCAAAGAAGGTTCTCGGTGTTCACAGCGGAAGTACAAAGATTGCGGCAACGGTCAATATTCAGACTTACACTAACGCATCAAAGCAGCGCTGGAAGCTTGTCAAGTATACGCCGAAGAAGACAACACCGACACCGAAGCGCCTTGTATACAGTTCGACGGTCAACGGCAAGAAGACGCTGAAGAGCTATCTGCAGAATGCGATGGTTCCGGTCGGCAGAACCCTGTATATCTGGGGCGGCGGCTGGGGATCCGATGCATCAATCATCGGCTACCAGTCAAACTGGAATAAGTTCTTCCTGGAATACGGAAAGTCAGGCTACGATTACACGAAGTACCGGTTCAAATACGGATACGGTCTGGACTGCTCCGGATTTGCGGCGTGGACATTGTATAATACTCTGTATACCAAGAGTAAGCAGGCATCGGTTGTCTACCAGTCTTCAACGGTTGCGTCGAATTACGCTGCAAAGGGATGGGCAACACTGGCGAGAAACGGCTCTGACAGAACATTCAAGCCGGGCGATGTTGTCAGCCGCAGCGGTCATGTCTGGATCTCACTCGGTCAGTACAGTGACGGAAGCGTCATCTTCGTTCACAGCACACCGACCGGTGTTCAGATCAGCGGTACATCCGGAACAGCAGCAACCAAGGCTGCTTATTATATGAAGAAGTATTTCCCGGAGTGGCCGTACAGCACAAAGACCATGTCTTCCAGCTACCTTACATATGTGGGCAAGGCAAGATGGAATATCGGTACGACTGGCGCTATCATGAAAGACCCGGACGGCATTCAGAAAATGTCGGCTGACAAAGTCATGAAGCTTCTGTTCGGATCATAAGCAGCAGATACATTGAAGGGTAAATTAAAAAACGAATAAAGCTAAAGAGAAGAGCGGTCACATCGGAAATCCGATGCGGCCGCTCTTTTGATAAAACAGATATCACTGTCTCCAGTACTTCAGTTTTCCGAGTGACGCGTTGTAATAGCTGGGATAGTTTCGCTTTGTAAACAAAACGTTGCGGGCCCAGCTGGTCAGAAGCAGTTTCAGCAGCTCTTCCAGATCGTGTTCCATGTGTGCGAGATCACCGTCGCTGAGTTCTGTGTAGGTGCCGCGAAGGCGGAATTCGTCCAGAAGATGGAAGAGAGCCCACAGAAGTTTTGTAAAGTCTTCGTGATCCAGAAGCAGCGGATTCGAGGAGATGATCAGAAGAATCTCTCTTCGATCGATAATCAGGTTCCGGATAGTTTCGTAGGATTTCTCATCTGCCTTCAGCGGGAGCTCGCTCTGTCTGATTACAGGACGAAGCTCATCGAGGGTTTTGTCGTCATCAATATCCATACGGTCAAGCAGTGCATTGACTGTTTCTTTATCGGTTGTAAGCGGAAGAAGCAGCTCCAGAAGCTCGATGCCGATTTCTGTGAAGAAGGTGCTGGTCAGCATCTGTGTTTTCTCGCGTCGTTCCTGCTTTTCTCTGCTGTCGACATACTGCCCGATGACAACGGTTGCAACAGCTATGGAGATCGGCAGAAAGGCGATGTCCTGCAGAATGTAGAATTCGGTTGTATTGGGATCGTGGAAGATCAGAAGCTGGATGCCGTAGACGACGGCGGACATCAGCAGCAGAAGAAGAACCTTGGATTTTATGTTGCGCATGCAATGACTCCTTTTTATGTCCGTAGCGGTTAGTGAATGTATTATATCAAATTCCGGGAGGCTTTTGGAGAGGCGTGCATTTTTCAAGTGTATGGTATACTGGCAGGAGTACATGCTGCTGTGACGGGTGCATGTGCTGATGATACGAAATTAACATTGAAATTACAGAGGAGAGGAGCGACAACAATATGCTGCATATCGGCTGTCATCTTTCAAGCAGTGCAGGATATCTGGCAATGGGAAAGACGGCTCTGACCATTGAGGCGGACACCTTTGCATTCTTTACCAGAAATCCCCGCGGCGGCAATGTGAAGCCCATGAATACAGAGGACGCTGCTGCACTTACGGAGCTGCTTCGTGAACGAAACTTCGCACCGCTGGTGGCACATGCACCGTATACCTATAATCTGTGTTCGGATAAAGAGGCAAACCGTGATTTTGCCAGACGTGCTTTTCGGGAAGATCTGGAGAGACTGGAGTATCTTCCGGGAAACTACTGCAACTTTCATCCGGGATGTCATATGAAGCAGGGAAGCGAAAACGGCATCCGCATGATTGCGGAGGCACTGGATGAGATTCTCTGGGAGGACATGAAGACCACTGTCCTTCTGGAAACAATGGCAGGAAAAGGCACGGAGATCGGCAGGAGTTTTGAAGAGATCCGCGCAATTCTGGACCGGACGGCACTGGGAGAAAAGATGGGTGTCTGTCTGGATACCTGTCACGTCTATGATGCCGGCTATGATATTGTCGGTGAACCGGATGCCGTGATTGAGGAATTTGACCGCATCATCGGACTGGACAGACTGAAGGCCATTCATATCAATGACAGTAAAAATCCGTTTGCATCTCATAAAGACCGTCATGAGAAGATCGGACTCGGAAGCATCGGAACGGAAGGCTTCGAACGGATCATCAATCATCCGGCGCTGCGGGGGCTGCCGTTTATTCTGGAGACTCCGAATGAACTTGACGGCTATGCGGCCGAGATAAAGCTGCTGCGGGAAATGCAGCAGGCAGATTAAAGGTAAAGCCTCTTTTGTACGAAATAGAGCCGACAGTTTCAGTGCGAAACTGTCGGCTCTATTCGAAAGACAAACCCCGTCTACTCCATGGACTGGTACAAGGATATTCTGATTTAGGCTTCCGGAAGCCACTGAATCATCTTGGACAGGCAGATTTTCAGATCTCCGTCATAGAGACTGACCGGGATTTCTGCATCAAAAGGATAGATGGCGGGGCAGCGGGTATCGTCCTCAAAAAAGTAGACCATGATGCGGCGCTGATATGGATCAACAATCCAGTATTCGCGAACACCGGCATGTTCATATTTTGCCAGTTTTTTTGTGTAATCTCTGCGTCTTGTTGAAGGAGAGATGATTTCGAGAACAAAGTCAGGCGCGCCATATACATTTTTCACCGTGAGAATTTCTCTGTTGCAGACGATGATGACATCAGGCTGCAGCATGGTTTTTTCATCCTGATCCAGCTGTACATCAATGGGGGCGATCATTGGCATACAGGAACCGTTCTTACTGTATATATAGTTGGCAATCTGACGATAAACTTCACCGGCAATGAGCTGATGGAATGAAGTTGGAGAAGCGAAAGCATAGAGTACACCGTCGATCAGCTCGGTGCGAAGATCTTCAGGAAGCGCCTCGCGGTCATAGATTGTATAATGCCCCTGATTCGGAACGGGGGCGCTGTCCGCATAAGAGACAGGGGATTCACGGAGAAGACTGTCTGCAGAGATTTTTGCTGCGGTTTTATATGAAGAGCCTGAAGGTATAGCCTGATTGACATGGAGCTTCTGAAAAGCAGCTTCCAGTGCACGGAGTGTGTCGTAGCGCGGGCTGGAGGTGGTTCCGGAAAAAATCTTTTGAATGGTTGATTCCGGTACGCCTGATAAAGAAGACAGTCTGGTGTAACTGAGACCAAGTTCTGTTTTTTTGGCACGCATCTCATCGATTGTCATAGGCTCTCCTTTCGACACCGGTTTTTCTTTATCTTACCGTAAACAATCGCAAACGGCAATAAAAGTGATGTGATCTGAGTGGACGGATCGCAGAAAAAGTGTGGAAAAGGTATGTATGTGGAGTGAAAACGGTGCGGCAGCGGTATAACGACGGCATCATAATGGTGATGCCAAAACAGCCGGCAATGGGTCGAAGTGGCACGTCATGAAAGCAAGGTAACGGGTTGTGAGGACAAAAAGTTCCATCTGATCCATCTCTTCCATACAGTTCCTGCTTTTGTGATCCGGAACGGGAAGCCGTGTCCGCCGGATGCATCGGGATAATCCTGCATCTCAAAGGCAAAGGCACAGGAAGGGCCGGAGCGGCTTCCGTCTGAGAGCGTATAGCTGTGATCGATAAAACCACCTGAATAAAAGACAGCGCACGGCGCGTCTGTATACATCTGAAGAACGAGATCTTCCTTCGGGGAGGTAAAGCACAGGATCGGACTTTCTGTCCGGTCCTTTTTCTGATTCAGGACAAAGGCGTGGTTATAGCCGCGGGAGGCGGACAGCGGGCGGCCGTTATTGTGTGTGGCAAGAAGCTGACGGACAGGTGCCTGCTTTCGAAAGTCAAAGACAGTTCCGTCCACCGGTATGATTTCCGTCGGCATGAAGGCATCGTCAGCGAGGATGACCTTGTCGGCGTCAATCTCCAGGAGGTGATCGAAAGCAGGGGTATGATCTGCAGAAGCATGAT
>JAUNAG010000015.1 GCA_030527685.1 Lachnospiraceae bacterium
GATGAGAAGGTCAAGACCGGTGCCGCTAAAGTCGCCGGTGATGTGACCGGCTTCGTAAAGAAGAATGAACTCGATGAGAAGGTCAAATCCGGTGCTGCCAAAGTGGCGGAAGAAGTCTCCGGCTTCGTAAAGAAGAATGAACTCGATGAGAAGGTCAAGTCCGGCGCTGCAAAGGTGGCGGAAGAAGTTTCCGGCTTCGTAAAGAAAAATGAACTCGACGAGAAGGTCAAGGCCGGTGTTGAGAATCTGAAGAACCGCTTTGCAGGTGATTCCGAAAAGGTGGTCACTTCCGAAGCATCCGAAATCTCCGAAACATCTGAGGCATCCGATGAAGAAGACACTCCGACCGAATGAAATTCCCGAACTGCGTGTTTTAGGAAGAACGGATGCCTCCCGGCATCCGCTCACACTCTTCTGGACCGCATCCGGCATTGAAATGAATGTCCGCGCCCGCGAGCTGTGGATCACGGTGGATGTTGACTACCAGCTCTTTGAGCCCTGGATTGACATCGTGATTGACGGCTGTCTCTCTCAGCGTCTTATGCTGACAAAGGGACAGTCCGAAATCTGCGTTCTCCGTGTGCTTGACGGAACAAAAGTCCGCAATGTCCGTATTCTTCGTGACACACAGGCCATGTCCGGTGACCGCAGAACCCGTCTGCAGATTCTGTCTGTGACGACAAACGGAACATTTGAACCGCTGCCCGAACCGGCCATGCGTCTCGAGTTCATCGGCGACAGCATCACCTCCGGAGAGGGATGCTGCGGTGCCCACGATGAAAATGACTGGATTCCCGGTGTCTTCAGCTGTATCAACAACTACAGCTTTATGACGGCCGAGGCTCTCCATGCCGAATACCGTGTTCTCAGCCAGAGCGGCTGGGGCATCTACTGCGGCTACGACGGTCATCCTGATCATGCCCTTCCTCCGTACTACGCGAAGGTTTGCGGCCTGATGCAGGGCGAGCAGCATGAATCACTCGGCGCACAGCTTCCCTGGGACTTCACACAGTGGCAGCCTGATGCTGTCATCATCAATCTGGGAACCAATGACGCCGGCAGCTTTTCCAATGCAGGACAGCTGATCCCGTTCACCGCTATTAAGAATCCGATGCGCGTCAATGAAGACGGCAGCATGAATGAGGAAGATCGGATGGCGATTGAGAATGCAGCTCTCCGCTTTCTCCGCCTTCTTCGTGCCTGCAATCCGCATGCACAGCTGATCTGGGCACTCGGTATGCTCGGCGATCAGATGATCCCGACCGTCCGGAATGCCATCGCCCGCTTCAAAGAGGAGACCGGCGATGAAAAGGCAGAATTCCTTCTGCTGCCTCCCACCCGCGAAGGCGAATACGGCTCCCGGCAGCACCCGGGACTGCCCGCACACAGACATGCTGCGGAGGTTCTGACTGCGAGACTGAAAGAGTTACTGTAATATTCCACTCGTTGTAATGGTGCTCACTATGTCTATGCCTTCGTTCATGCAGACATGACTCCGTCATGGCAGCATTGCGGAACTTTGATCATAAATAGGAGATCTCTCTTGAAAAAATATAGATTTGCCCTTCTGCTTTTAACCGGACTTCTTGCCTGCACCGCTGCCGCTCCCGTCAGCGCAGCGATGACAGCAGCCGATACTGAAGATATCAGCCCTTATCGTCCTGCCAATGCAGCCGGTTTTGCAACCACCTACAATCTGATTGACCAGACAGTCTATGAAGGAACCTGGCTGGAAACGGGCTACGGCTTTGATCTCTATCTTCCGAAGGACTGGAAGACGATCACGATCACAGACGAACTCGCTGCGGACGGCCTCGTCTTCGGACTCACCGATCCGGAAGAAAAGTGGGGCTTCTCCCTGTTCCGCACACCTGCAGAGCAGCTGGACGGAGCCACAATCGAATCCTTATACGAGCAGCTTTCCGCTGCCCCGGAAACTTACGCCAACTGCAGCTATGAAACAGTCAACGACATCCACGTGCTGGTCTATGACAATCTTGCTGAGAACTCCGCCGGCATCCTGTTTTTCGACGCCGACAGCAATCTCTACTCAATCATCTTCACACCGGCAGATGATGTTGATTTCGTGCCCTACCGCCGAAATCTCTTCCTCTCCATCACAGCGACACAGCTGATTGAAGTCGAAAGTGAGACCGAAAGTCTGACAGCAGAGCCGTAAGTCTTCCGGACTGCATAACGCAATTTCAATAAGGCGGCCCATCCGTTCACTTCTGAACAGATGAGCCGCCTTATTTTGGGCATTTATGCTCTTTTCTTTCTTCTCCAATCAGATGCTGCAGCATCCTTTCACGTCAGATCTTAAACTTTCTCTGAATGGATTCATAGACAAGTGCTCTTGCTTCCTTCCAGTCACCGGAGCATCTTGCGTAGAAGCCGTGTGCACTGTTCATGAAGCGCTGCAGTGTCACTCTTGCGCCGCTGGAAGCAATCTTTGCTGCCAGCTTTTCGCCGCTGACACGCAGATAATCCTTTGCAGCTGTGATGACAACTGTTTCCGGGAAATTCTGTGCGTCTTCCTCTGTAAGGAGACCCAGGTTCAGATAGACGTTGTCAGCCAGTGCCGGGTCATTGTCCGTAAACATGGAATTGTAGAGAATTCCTCTTGTCTCAAGCTTTGTCAGATCAAGCTCCTCCTCCAGAAACTTGTCACTTTCCGGTGTGATAAATGCATCTGCAGCCGGATAGATCAGCAGCATCATTGCCGGCATCTTACCGCCCTGCTCGTTTGCCTTCAGGCAGACAGCAGCAGAGAGTGTTGCACCTGCACTGTTTCCGCCGACGACAACCTTATCCGGATCGATGCCGAGCTCTGCAGCATGTGCCATGGCCCACTGTACAACCTCATAGCACTCGATCATCGGTGTCGGGAACATGACCTCCGGGCATGTCTGGTAATCAATATCCAGCACCTTGCAGCCAAGGTCTGCTGCATAGTAGTCGCAGAGATAAGTATCCCACGGATTATGCGGCTGTACAAAACCGCCGCCGTGAATATTGACGATGAGCACGTCGTTCTCAGCGCCGCCCTTCTTTTCCACCAGATAACTGGTATTTTCACCGACAGAGGTCGGAATCTTCAGTGTCTTAACGGTGACGCGGTCTTCCACATCTGTATAGCCTTCCGGAATCTCAAACGGAAGATTAGCCGGTGCACGAAGCTTTACGGCAAGTTCCATCTTCTTTTCCTGTGACAGTTTCATAATAACATTCTCCTTTCAGGCTTTCTTTGCGGACTTCTTGAAGAGCGGTCCGAAGACAGAAACTACAACGCAGACAAATGCAACAATCAGAAGAATCAGGCTGACCGGACGTGTGAAGAATGCATGCCAGCCGTTTTCAGCCATGTTGCAGCCGCGGCGCAGATAGGTTTCAATGTTGCCGCCCAGAACGACTGAGAGAATCAGCGGAGCAGACGGAATCTTGAAATACTGCAGTACGACGCCGAGCAGAATTGCAATCAGCATCATGAAGACATCGAACATATTGTTGGATGCCATATAAGCGCCTGCGAATACCAGTACAACAATGACCGGATACAGGAAGTGATACGGAATCTTCAGCAGTGCCGGGAAGAGCGGCATGCCGACGATTTCCAGAATGAAGACACCTACTGCAGCAAGAGCTGCTGCCAGGAAGATCAGGTTAAACAGAACCGGAGAGTTCGTGGAGAACAGCGGACCAGGCTGAACACCCTGCAGTGTCAGTGCTGCCATCAGAAGTGCGCATGCACCGTCACCCGGAATACCCAGAGAAACCATCGGGATGATTGCGCCGCCGATGGATGCGTTATTTGCAATTTCCGGGGCAATGACACCGTCTACGCAGCCTGTTCCGAGAAGTTCCGGATGCTTGGAACTGCTCTTCTCCTGTGCATAGGCAACCATGTTTGCCAGTGTGCCTCCCATACCCGGAAGGAATCCGATAACCAGACCCAGGAACCAGGAGCGGATGACATTGATCTTATTGTCTGCAAAATCCTTTACAGGAAGCTTGAAGCGGCTGATCTTCACGATGTCAGCCTGGCTGCTCTTTGCATTGCGTGCAAACTCCAGAAGGATGGTGGTACCTGCGAAAAGACCCATCATGACATCGACGAAGCTGACGCCGCCGTAGAGATAATAGGTTCCGAAGGTGAAGCGCTTTGTTCCGCAGATCGGCGCATAGCCGACTGCCGCAATCAGAAGACCGAGTCCCATTGCGATCATACCCTTGGCAACATTTCCCTGAGAAAGGGTAATAACCAGAGTCAGAGCGCAGAGCATCAGACTGAAGTATTCCCACGGTCCAAGCTTAACAGCCCAGGAGGAAATCCAGTTGGATGCGAACAGAGCGATCAGAACAGACGGAGCCGTTCCGATGAAGTTGGCCGTTGCAGCAGCGGACAATGCCCGCACCGCTTCGCCCTTTTTCGTCATCTCGTAGCCGTCATAAACAGTTGCGATACTGTTGGTGGTTCCCGGAATACCGAGGAGAATAGAACCGATATATCCGCCTGATACACCACCGATATAGATGCCGACCAGAGTGGCAATTGCCAGATTGGCATCCATGTGGAAGGTCAGCGGCAGCATGATAACCAGACCGGTTCCGCCGCTGAGTCCCGGAATGGAACCCAGAACAACGCCCGCGAAGGCACCCAAAAGAAGATAAAGCAGGCAGGTCGGGGAAAACAGCACTGCCAGAGCTGATAAAAATCCTTGCATTTCTTATTCCTCCTATCAACCGAACAGCATTCCGGAAGGAAGCGTGACCTTAAAGACTTCGCCAAGCACATACCAGATACCGGATCCGAGAATCACGGCATACAGAATGCGGACAATGAGCGGCGGCATCTTCTCGCCTGCAAACAGTGTGCAGCAGACAAACAGCATGGCAATCGATGAAATCAGGAAACCGACCACAATGATGGCTGCAGCATAGCCGACAAAGATTGCAAAGAGCAGAATCGCTCTCTTCCATTCCTTTCCGCTTAAGAACTGCTCGTCCTTCTGCTTATTGTCAAACATGACCATAAGGCCGAAAACAAACAGAAGTCCGCCTGCAATGCCGGGGAACAGCCACGGTCCCGGATCTCCGGCCGCCAGCTGCATGGAGAGCTGTAAACGATAGGTTGCAATGAATACAATCACTGCAAGGGCCACTGTAAGAATGCCCAGTACTTTATTTTTGCTCATAGCAGAGAATCCTCTTCTTTCAAACTGATTCTGATATAGCAGAGCGCGGGACATTCCCGGCAGAAGCGCCGGGAACGCCCCGCATTTTATAGAAGAAACAAAAACGTTTATCTATTTACTTGCCGCTTACATCAAAGCCCATAGCTGCACTCATGTTCTTTGCAATCTCAGCCTTCTCGAGGTAAGAAGCTGTTGCATCCTCATGATTCTTGAAGGTGAATGCATTCTTCATAGTTGTCTCATATGTAGCATTTGCCTCTTCATCAGCTGCAAAGCCTTCCATTGTCTCGCAGATTGCGTTAACCACATCCTCGTCCATATCCTTCGGTCCGAACATGTACATCTCAAGAACCCAGATGTTCTTGCCGCCAAGCTCGCCCATGGTCTGGATGCCCGGCCAGTTTGTGGTATCTTCTTCCTCACAGCCTGCGATCAGAGCCTGGAATTTTCCGGATTCAATATACTGACTTGCTGTAGCCGGTGTAAGGAAAGCAACATCAATTGTGCCTGCCATGATAGCTGTAATCCAGTCAGCCTCATTTCCTGCATCAACCAGTGTCAGTTCAATTCCTACATCATCCGCAAAGCACTGCAGCATAGCCTGTGAATTGCCGCCCATTGTGACGCCTGCACGAATCTTGCCCGGATTCTCCTTTGCATAAGCAATCAGTTCTTCACCGGTTTTATACGGAGCATCAGCGGATGCACAAAGAGCGCCGCTTGCCTGGGTTCCGAGAGAGCAGATTACTGTAAGTTCTTCCGCCGGATTGAAGTCAAGCTTGCCCTGATAGTAGTTCATCAGAGTGGATACGTGGAAGAAGAGGATCTCGGATCCGTCTGTCTTTGCACGACGTGCATTCTGAACTGCGACTGTATTGCCGCCTGTTGTATCATTGACAACGTTGAAAGCCTCTCCTGTTGTCTTCTGCAGATAATCTGCGAAGATACGGGCTGCTGTATCTGTGCCGCCGCCCGGAGATGCCGGAACGGTTAAAGTAACAGTATTCTTCGGCCATACCTTTTCAGTGTCTGCCTGAACAGCAGCTGCTGAAACCGGAAGTACCATTGCTGCGGCAAGAACAAGTGCCAGAAGCTTTTTCATCATAATTAAATTCCTCCTGATTATTGATTCAGCTATAAATAGTTCACGCATTAATTCAACAGGACAGTCGGCATCGTTGTGCACAACATCCAGTTTTTTTATGTAATGCCGACACATCCTGTCGAATTCGATAGATTCATTATAGACAAACAGTATTCTTGTTGTAAAATGAATAAAGGCAACGTATTATAACCAAATTAGTAAAATTGGAGAGACATTTGAAAAAAGGAATCATGAATTACGTCCTCGCACTGCAGGAGTGCGGCTATCCTTCCGCAGCCGCTGCCCGATGCGGTGTCTCCCCTTCCACACTGATCAGTTCGCTGAAGCGCATGGAGGGTGAGCTGGGGACTATCTTATATGACCGCAATACACGCAAGCTGACACAGGCCGGCAGTCTCTATGCCGATGCCTGCTCTGCCATTCTGGCCGAAGACGAAAAACTGAGAGAGACTCTGGAAGGACTGCAGTCCGGAAAGCTCACCGTCGGTCATGCCAGCTATATTGACCGGCAGCTTCTCTCTCTGCTCTCAATTGAATACTTCCGGGACCCGGAAAAACACGGTGATCTGCGCATTCTCTATGCCGCTGAAGATGATCCGTCAGCCTCACTGATAAACGGCGAATTTGATCTCTTTATCGGCTGTCAGCATGTGCAGGCTCCGCCTCGTCTTCTCTTTCTGCCGCTCCTCTATGCTCCTCTGTACCTGGCAGTTTCAGATAGTCTGGACTGTGATCCGGATCATCCGCTTCAGAGTGTCCGGGGCATGCGGATGATTACTTTGTTTCAGGGTTCCGAACTGCAGCGGCTGCAGTTTCAGCTGTCAGAACAAAACGGCACCCTTCCCGAAATCCTGCTGGATACCAACTCAACGGTCCTGACTGAGAATCTCGTCAGCGGCGGTGTCGGCTATTCGATTGTCAATGCCGGCATTGCACGCAGTCTGACCAGGTGCAGGCTCTATCCGATTCCGGACTCAGGCATGACCATAGGCATCTGGGTCACCCGGCAGAAGGAGAAGCAGCCTGAAGTACAGAAACTTTATGAACTGATCTGCAGCTCCGTAGAATCACTCTACGCCGATGATCCTCACGCGGTCATTCTGTTTCACCGGAAGGAGGCCTGAACGCATGCATCTACAGGAACAGGAATACTTTGTCCTTCTGGCACAGGAAAAAAGCTTTACAAAAGCTGCCGAAAAAGCCTGCATCTCGCAGCCTGCTCTCAGCAAGGCCATTGCAAAGCTGGAACAGGATTACGGCTGTGCTTTTATCGACCGCAGTGAAAAAAGGCTGAAACTCACAGAGGCAGGCCGGCTGTATCTGCAAAGCGCGGAACGTATGCTGGAACTGCGCCGTCAGGCCCTGCAGAGGATTCACTCTCTGCAGCAGAATATTGAGCCCCGCCTTCGCATCGGTATCAACCGTCAGTACTCACAGCAGCGTTTTGTTCAGACTCTCTGGGGACATTACCGGGAATATCCGGGGGAGCTTCCCGATGTCTACGAAATCGACTCCCGTCAGACTCTTGAGATGCTGCGCAGCGGCCTTCTGGATATGGCCGTTGCATTGCAGATTGAGGGACGACAGCCCAGGGATCTGACAGCCTATCCTCTCTCGGAGGAACAGCTTGCCGCTTATCTTCCCGATACGCCTGCATTTAAGTCCATTATCCGGAAATACTCTGTCGGCTCCTGCGTCCCTCTGGAACTGTTTCATGAAAAGGATGTAATTCACAACAGGCAGGGTTCTAATCTGGACAAGGTTCTGCAGAATTATTTCCGTGAACAGGGATTCAGGCCGCATTATATCTGTTCAATCTCGGACACCCTGACTTCCGTTGAAGCTGTCCGGAACGGAATCGGCATGCTCTTCAACTACCAGTCCAGAGCCGAAACCTTCCGTCTTCCGCATTATTACCGCCTCACGCCTGCTCCGGCTCTCCGGCATTACATCTTTCTCCGTCCGAATACGCCGGTCACGCCGCAGATGGAATTTCTGATCCGTCTTCTGCAGCACGAAACATAAAAAATGCAGCTGTCCCCGAAAAGACAGCTGCATTTTCCATATTTAAACGATTCAGTTCTTTCCTTCTGCGACAAAGCTCTTCGCAAGCTCCATTGCCTGCTCAATGTTGCTGCAGAAGTTCTCTTTTCCGATTTCTTCAATGAAACCGGCCTTTTCCATCATCTTCATCGGCTGCGGATTGACGTGAGACAGGATCACGCGGATTCCGTCATGCTTCATCTCCTCGCAGACTTCCTTTAAGGAGTTAAATGCTGTGATATCCAGAGACGGTACGCCTCTCATACGGATGATCAGGCACTTCGTGTGGTTATCAACTGCAATATTTCCGATCTGGGATGCTGCGCCGAAGAACATCGGGCCTGTGATCTCATAGACGGAGATGCTTTCCGGATGATTCATCAGTCTTGCACGCTCTTCCTCATCGTCTGCCTCATCCGGCTGAATCCAGCCGCGGATCTCCATCTGCTCGCTGGAACGCTTGATGAACAGCAGGCAGGCAAGAAGCATACCGACCTCGATTGCGACAACCAGGTCAAATACAACTGTCAGAACAAAGGTGACAACCAGAACTGCGATATCACTCTTCGGTGCGGTTCTGACCAGTCTGACAAAGGTTCTCCAGCCGCACATGTTATAAGCAACCATAAACAGGATAGCTGCAATTGCCGGCATCGGAATCCAGCCTGCCAGCGGCATCAGTACAACCAGAATAATGGCCAGTACAACGGCATGAACCATGCCTGCAACCGGTGTTCTGCCGCCGTTCTTGATGTTGGCAGCTGTTCTGGCGATAGCACCTGTTGCCGGAATACCACCGAACAGTGCTGATGCGATATTGCCGGCGCCCTGTGCAACCAGCTCTGCATCGGAACGATGCTTGCCGCCGATCATGCCGTCTGCGACAACGCAGGATAACAGGGACTCAATGGCTGCCAGAATTGCAATGGTGACACCGTTCGGAAGAGATTCTCTGATCAGTTTCATGCTCAGAGCCGGAACATGGATGCCCGGAAGCTTGTTGCTCAGTGTGTACAGATCGCCGATGGTATTGACCTTCAGCGGAAGAAGCTTCACCATCAGGATACCGACAATAACAGCGATCAGGGATCCCGGAATCTTCTGTGTGATCTTCGGAGCAATAATCTGAACTGCAAGGCAGACAACGCCTACCAGCAGCGCGTGTGCGGAAAATGTGGAGAAGCCTGCAGCCAGTGCCTTCAGCTTGTCAACAGTTTCGATTGTCTCCATGCCGGCCGGATAAGTGACGCCGAAAAAGTCCTTCAGCTGGCCGATCACGATGGTAACGGCAATACCTGCGGTAAAGCCTGTTGTAATTGTATACGGAATAAAACGGATCAGGCCGCCCAGTCGAAGGACGCCCATCAGAATCAGGATGACACCTGCAATGATGGTTGCGACAATCAGGCCGTCCATGCCGCTCTTGGCGACAATTCCTGCTACAATTGTTGCAAATGCAGCCGTCGGACCGGCAATCTGCACCTGGCTTCCGCCGAGCAGGGAAATGATAAAGCCTGCAGCAATTGCCGTATAAATACCCTGCTCCGGGCTGACACCGGATGCCAGCGCCAGTGCAATAGACAGCGGCAGTGCGATGATGGCAACAATCAGACCTGCCACCACGTCCTTAACGAACTGTGCTCCGCTGTAGTTCTTCATGGATGTAAAAAACATCGGTTTTAAAGTGTTCATAATCCCCTCACCTTACACAGCATTTTAAAAATCAAACAGATTCAGACCGATCTCCTCGCTGAAAGCTCTTCCGACCTGACCGTCAATCACATGAATGACCAGCTCGCAGGTAGCGCTGACAACTGCGCTGCTCAGGTGGCCGCCGAAAGCGACGCCTGTATCATTGGAAGCGCTCATATGCAGATGTGCATACGGCTTGCCGTCCTTCTGTGTCAGTGTGCCTGTCAGTGCGGCAATCTCATAATAGCCTTTGAAAGTCTTTCCGATAAACTTCTTTGTATCTATCTGGAATACACCGACAGTAAACTCCTTGACAGCACCGAGTGCATTGACACTTGCCAGTGCAATCTGCTCTTTTTCGGCGATCTCCAGCAGCTTCTCAATAATTTCTTCGTCCGGATCCATACGGACAACCAGATCCTGACCAAATCTACGATAATCCATGGTCTTGCCTCCTGCTCATTCAGTATTTTCAATTCAGCTTCCTTAGTATGTACCATAGGCTTTCCTGATTTCAAGTATCAATAATATGATACTTTTCTCTTTCTTGTGGTAAGATTATGTAGCTATTCGACAATTTCGTCCGGAGGAATGCAGACTGCTGCCTGTATTCCTCTTTTCATGCAGTTCATCAACTGCTTTACAGTAAAACAATGAAACAGCAAAAACTGATTGAAGGACCGATTTTTTCGTCCATGAGCCTGTTTGCGATTCCTCTTCTTCTGGGGAATCTCCTGCAGCAGCTCTACAATATTGTCGACACCTGGATTGTCGGCCGTTATCTCGGTGCAGAAGCACTCGCCTCTGTCGGTGCTTCCTTTTCCCTGCTGGTGTTTCTGACCTCTGTTCTGATCGGCTTATGCATGGGAAGCGGTGTCGTGTTTTCACACGATTACGGAAGAAGTGCTTTTTCTCAGCTGGAGCGCCGCATCGGAACTGCCTTTCTCGGCATCGCCGGAGTGACAGTCTGCATCACGGCACTGTCTCTCCTTTTTCTTCCGCAGATTCTGAATCTGCTGCAGATCCCCCTTGAACTGCAGCAGATGACAGCTGAATATCTGAAGCTTGTCCTGCCGGGCATTCCTGCCGTCTTTGTGTACAACTTTTTTGCCGGCTATCTGAAAGCACTGGGCAATTCCGTCCTGCCTCTTCTGATTCTGGCACTTTCCACGCTGACCAACATCGGCCTGGATTTCCTGTTTGTTCTCTTCCTGCGGATGGGGATCCGCGGGGCGGCTCTTGCTACGATCACCGCGCAGTATGAAGCGGGACTTCTGGTTCTGCTGTACTGCTTCCTGAAAGATTCTCATATTCGACACGCCGTCTCAAAAGTACAGCTTCTGCGATCCGATCTGCAGATCCTGGGACGCTACTCCCTGTACACCTGCCTGCAACAGTCCGTGATGAATCTCGGGATCCTGATGGTACAGGGCATCGTCAACAGTTTTGGCGTTACGGTGATGGCTGCATTTTCCGCAGGAGTCAAAATTGATGCCTTTGCCTATATGCCGGCTCAGGAATACGGAAATGCATTCTCAACATTTATCGCACAGAATCACGGTGCAAACAGACCTGACCGCGTTAAAAAAGGTATGCGCACAGGCTTTCTGACCGGTATTGTGTACTGCCTTCTGGCCTCTCTTGTGCTCTGCGTCTTTGCTCCGTCACTGATGAGGATCTTTCTCGATGCGGGCGAAGCGGAGGCGATTGCGATCGGAACCGGCTATCTGCGTATTGAAGGTGCCTTCTATGCCGGTATCGGCATTCTGTTCTTATGGTACGGTCTTTTCCGCGCCATCGGACAGCCGCAGGTTTCTCTGATTCTGACAATCATCTCTCTCGGAACAAGAGTACTGCTGGCAGTACTGGCGGCTTCCTCTTCAATCGGTTATATTGGTATCTGGTGTGCGATTCCGATCGGCTGGGGTCTGGCAGATCTCGCAGGACTGCTGTTCTGTCTTCGGGGGCCGCTTCGGAAAAAGCACAGAAATCATCTGTAAATACCGTGATCACGATCGGTCACAGACTTCAACATAAGGAGAATCATCGTTTTGGTTAATGTACTTTTTGTCTGTCATGGAAATATCTGCCGCTCGACTTTATGCGAAAGTCTTTTCACGCATCTGGTTCGCGAGCGCGGTCTCGATTCAAAGTTTGTCATTGATTCTGCCGCAACCAGCACGGAGGAAATCGGAAATCCGCCCCATCACGGCACGGTGCAGAAGCTGAAAGAAATGCATGTTCCGCTGGTTCCGCACCGCGCAAGACAGATTACCCGAAAGGATTATGTAAACTTCGATTACATAATCGGTATGGATTCCTGGAATATCCGGAATCTGAACAGGATGCTGAGCGGGGATCCGGATCAAAAAGTTTTCAAGCTTCTCTCCTTTGCAGGAAGCTCCCGCGACATCGCCGATCCCTGGTACACAGGTGATTTCGATGCAACCTATGACGATGCTTATGAAGGCTGCACCGCATTTCTTGACCACCTTCTGGATACCGGAGTGGTATACTGAAACTGACTGACTATTTCAAGATGGAGTTTTTTACATGAAAGCACAGGACAGAGCATCCAGAAATGAACGTATGCTGCATGAGCCGGTGGAGACCCTGATCAGCCGTCTGGCAGTTCCGACGATCATCTCCATGCTGATTACAGCAGTTTACAACATGGCAGACACTTATTTTGTCAGCCAGATCAGCACATCGGCCTCAGGCGCTGTCGGTATCGTCTTCTCCGCCATGACCCTGATTCAGGCCTTTTCCTTCACCATCGGAATCGGTACCGGTAATCACGTCTCCCGGCTTCTCGGCGCGGGCGATACTGAAAGAGCCAAACAGTATGTGGCTGTCGGCTGGTTCACCGGCCTGATTTTCGGCACACTGCTCGGACTTTTCGGTCTGCTGAATCTGCGCGGCATCATCATGACACTCGGTGCAACTGAAACAATCGCTCCCTATGCCATGGACTATGCCCGCTACATCTTTATTGCCGCACCGTTCATGATGTGTTCCTTCATTATGAACAATATGCTCCGTTTTCAGGGACTTGCCGCCTATGCCATGGTCGGCATCACGACAGGCGGTATCCTGAATATGCTGCTTGATCCGCTCTTTATCTTCGGTCTGGGAATGGGCACAGGCGGTGCAGGTCTTGCAACCGGACTTTCACAGCTGACCAGCTTTCTGATTCTGTTCGGCATGTCCAACCTGAAAAAGGATACGATCTCCATCCGCTTCCGGAACTTCAAGCCGAGTCTTGAGATCTACAGCAAGATTCTGTATACAGGCAGCCCGTCTCTTGCAAGACAGGGTGTCACAAGTATTGCCACTGTCATGCTGAACAGAACAGCCGGACCTTACGGAGATGCCGCCATTGCCGCACTTTCCATTGTCTCCCGCTATACAATGTTCATCAATTCCGTCATTGTCGGCTTCGGGCAGGGCTTTCAGCCGGTCTGCGGCTTCAATATGGGAGCAAAGCAATACGGACGCGTACGAAAGGCCTTCTATTTCTGCGTCAAGGTCAGCACTATTATCCTTCTCGTTCTGTTTGCAATCTCCATGATCTTCTCCGGTAAGATCATCGGTGTATTCCGCAAGGATGATATGGATGTCATCACAATGGGCACCTTCGCCCTGCGTGCACAGCTTCTGACAATGCCGCTCTGGGGTTTTTATGTCATGAGCAACATGTTTTCACAGACCGCAGGTTACGGCCTGCGCGCCAGCATCATCTCGGCAGCCAGACAGGGCATCTGCTTCATTCCGCTTGTTCTGATCCTGCCGAAGCTCTTCGGTCTCAACGGACTTCTTGTCACGCAGCCGGCTGCCGATGTCCTGGCCTTTATCCTTTCCATCGTTCTTGTCGCAGGCATTCTGCGGCAGCTGGATGAACAGGCCGGATCTGACAGCAAACCGTAACGGATACAAAAATGTAACAATTATCGAATGGTGCAGAACATATTCTTGTAGTATCATAGTGCCGTCAAAAGAAGAATACGGACTACATGTATCAGCCAAAGGAGAACGCCATGAAACTTGCAATCGGTAATGACCACGCAGCAGTTGCTATGAAGAACGGTATCGTGGAACACTTAAAAGCACGCGGAATCGAAGTTATCAATGTCGGCACTGACACCAATGACAGCTTTGATTACGCCATCAGCGGATACAAGGTCGCAAAACTGGTAGCCTCCGGCGAAGTCGACGGCGGCGTTCTGATCTGCGGAACCGGTGTCGGCATCTCACTTGCAGCCAACAAGGTCAAGGGCATCCGCGCCTGCGTCTGCTCCGAGCCGTATACCGCACGTCTCTCAAAGATGCATAACAACTCCAACATCATTGCCTTCGGCGCACGTGTCGTCGGTCAGGGTGAAGCAGAGATGATCGTAGATGCATGGCTCGATGCCGAATTCGAGGGCGGACGCCACGCAAAGCGCACCAACATGATTTCCGAAATCGAGGAGACAGGAAGTCTGGCAGCCGCTGAAGATTAATATTGGCAGAAAACAGGCAGCCCTACCGCTGCCGGGGAGGCATCATGAGCCAGCAGGAATTTGAACCGGGAAGTATCGAATGGTTCCTGAATAAAGATGAAGGAACGCCGGAACAGAAAGAGCTGAAGCGCAAGGCCTGGCACTATATGGAATACGGTGCCTATGATCAGGCACTGCGCATACTGTGGAAGCATTTTCCGGAAGAATATCCGATTCCGGATTATGAACGCGAGATGTACAACGAACTTTTTGCGGAAGACGATTAATCCGTAAAACAGCAGAAAAGTCAGAAAGGGTGATGCAGCACTTTTGCCGCATCCCCCTTCTTTTTTTATTCTTCCCAGAACAGCTCATCCAGTGTCTTGTCCAGTGCATGGCAGATCGCCAGGCACAGGCGGATCGTGGGATTGTAATCTCCCTTTTCAATCGCATTGATTGTCTGCCGCGTGACTCCGCAGATATCCGCCAGCTGCTGCTGGGACAGATCCTTTGCGGCACGGGCCGCCTTCATCTGCAGGTTCTTCATAATCTGCCCTCCGCTGTATCTGTCTCTTTATTCTTCATCTTCTTCATTTCGCTCTTTCCACATCTTCCACACAACAGCAATAAGAATAACAGAAAATGTCAGTATCAGCAGCAGCTGATTAGCTGCCGGTGTTGTCAGCAAATTCTCCGGAGCCCATGACTCTGTTCCTTTCACAAGTGCCGCTCCGTTAACAGCGATAATGATGAGCAGCAAAACCGGATAGCGTTTTATCTGATTGATCTTACCAAAATAAGAATCTGAGCAGATTGTCATCACCGCAAAAACAGTAATACCAATGAATGCTGATGCCTCCATGATAAAGGGGCCGTACTGCAGCGGAACTACGTCTCCGAACATTGCCACAGCGGCGGCTATATTGATCGTGGCTGTGCTTAAGAAGCCGACTCTGTATGCTCTTCCTCTGCTCTCCAGCTGTCTTTCATCGTATTCCCGACTCATGCTTTTATCTGCTCTGAGCAGACGAAGTAATATAATCACTGCAAAACATACAATAAAAAATCCCAGCCACATATCTGCTCCTCCTTTTTTTGTACCGTGTTCTTCAACATGTACCTCTTTGTTAAGTTCAATATAGTACTCTCCATCTTTAATGTCAATTATATATTACATAATATCGCATTTATCTTTTATTATGTCTTTTTTTTACGTCTTTTCATGTGATCAAAATATAATTCATGTCTAAAAACGATCATATTTTTGAATTCATTTATTGACATATCTAAAAAAATAGATATAATGACAACTGATGAATGAGTTAGAAGTATTTAAATCACTTTCTAATGAGACACGGCTGAAAATTCTAAAATGGCTGAAAAAACCCGAAGAGAATTTTCCGGAGGATGGTATGACTATTCCTGCCGAAAACGGCTTTGAACACGCTGTCTGTGTAGGAACCATTCGGGAAAAGGCAGGTATTTCGCAGTCCGTTGCCTCGCAGTATCTGGACATGATGCAAAGAGCGGGCCTTCTTGAATCCATACGGATCGGAAAATGGACCTATTATCGCAGAAAGGAAGATAATATCCGTGCATTTGCAGAATGGATGAATACTGACTTGTGATTATAAAAAAGGAACTGTTAATTATGAAAAAACTTTCACGCCTTCAACGGCGTCTCCTGATTCTGAACAGCCTTCTCTTTGTGCTGCTGGCTGTCATGTATTTCGGGATATCACATTACTATAAGACACACTATCTGGAAGGCACTTCCGTCAATGGCTTTGATGTCGGAAATCTGACTCTGGAGCAGGCAGCCGAGGTTCTCCGTCCTTCTGTTGAGGATTATCACCTGACCCTGACCTTCCGCGGCGGAAACACAGAAACTGTCGCAGGCAGTGATATTGATTACACCTACACGCCGGGCAATGAGTATGCGATGATTCTGGAAAATCAGAATCCCCTGCTCTGGATTGCCGGAGCCATCGGTCAGAAGGAGGAGTACCGCACTGTCACTCCGGTTTCCTATGACAGAGAGAAGCTGCAGAAGCTCCTTCTTTCTTTCCCGGAAATGCAGGCTGAGAATGTTTCCGCTCCGACTGATGCCTATATGAAGCTCACCTCTGCAGAAACAGACGGCGGCGCTTCGACCGCTTCTTATGAAGTAGTCCCGGAAACAGAAGGAAATCAGCTGATCGCCGACAATTTTGTCGCATCCGCTGCCTCTGCCATCGAAGGAAAATACTCCGAACTCGATCTGGAAACAGCTGATTCGGTCTATGCAGAACCTGCTGTCCGCAGTGACAACGAAACACTGACAGCTGCTGTTGCAGCCGCAAACCGCTTCCTTGCCGTGGCAGTTACATTTACCAATAATGACGGTGCCGCTCTTCGCACACTCGACAGCTCTGTCACAAAAGACTGGCTGGAGGCGGACAGTGAAACAGGCTATGCATCCGTTCAGTCGGAAGCGCTGGAGGCAAAGATCCGCCAGTATGTTGCGGATTGGGCCGCTGCCGATGACACCTACGGCAATTTCCGTGTCTTCCGCTCTACCAATTACGGCAATATCAAGATGCCGACGGATGCACTGCACGGCCATGCACTGGATCAGGAGGGCATTACCGCCCAGCTGCTGCAGGATCTGACCTCAGGAGAGGGAGCTGTCTCTCACACTGTCACCTATTCTGCCTATGAGGATTCAAAAGATCCTCAGTTCGGAGGCAGCTACGTTGAGGTGGATATCGATGCGCAGCAGATCTACGTCTATCAGAATTATGAACTGATGCTGAGCTCGAATGTCGTAACGGGCAATGAGTATTCCACACGTACCCCTGCCGGCATCTACTCGATCTACTATCGTGAGCGCAATGCACAGCTGACAGGCGAGATGCGCTCTGACGGCACACCGTCCTATGTCGCCCATGTCTCCTACTGGATGGCCTACAACGGCGGCTACGGTCTGCACGATGCCACCTGGAGAGGCTCGTTCGGCGGCGATATCTATACCTATGACGGCTCACACGGCTGCACCAATCTGCCGCTCGATGTTGCCAGACAGGTCTGGAATCTCACAGACTTCGGCACACCTGTTATTCTGTTCCGTGCATCAGCGCTTTCGTAAGCTAAGCACGCAGTCGGCACCGGGAAGCTATCCTGCCGCACAACAGAAATCACAGCCAATAAAAAGTACAAAATATACCGGTATCGGGACCTCAGTCTTCCGATACCGGTATTATTTTGGGTTATTCTACTTAAAATATTTTTCTTTGAAGCACACCGCAGAGCCGCAGACTCTGATCAGTCTGTTCGCTCATCGCCCCAGTAGAACAGTGCGACTGTTCCCGGACCGGTGTGTGCACCAATGGTTGTGCCGATCGAATTGATAACAACCTTCCCGTCCATTTCCGGGAATTTCTCTTCAATCAGGTCCGCCACAGCCTGTGCGTCCTTAAAGCAGGCTGACTGTGAGATAAACACCTTGTCTTTGTAGTGCTCTCTTCCTTCTGCCTGTGCTGTCATCTTTCCGACGATCTCACGGATCACCTTCTTCTTTGTGCGGATATTCGCTCTCGGAATCAGCTTTCCGTCGACATTTACATCAAGAAGCGGGCAGATATTCAAAACGGTTCCGACAAAGCCGGCCGTTTTGGATACTCTTCCTCCCTTGATATAGAAGGTCAGGTCTGTTGAGAAGAACCAGTGTCTGAGACGAAGCTTGTTGGCTTCTGTCCATTCATAGAGTTCTTCCAGTCCCATTCCTTCCGCACGAAGCGCAGACAGCCTCTCCATCAGCAGACCGTAGCCTGAGGAAGCTGCAAGCGAATCGACCACCAGGATCTTACGCTCCGGATATTCCTCTGCGAGCTCAGCGGCTGCAATTCTTGCCGAATTCACGACACCGGAGATGCCGGAGGAGAGGGAGAGATGCAGTACATCCTTCCCTGCCTCCATAAAGCGCTTGAAATACTCTTTGAACTCATCCGGATTAATCTGTGAGGTCTTCGTCTCGGCGCCGTTTGCCATGGCACTGTAGAAATCCTCATAGCTTCTTGTCTTTCCGAGATCATCCAGGTAGGACACCCCGTCCAGCTCATAGTGAAAGCAGATATATTCCAGATCCAGTTCCTTCAGCTGCTCTTCTGTCAGATCTACCGTGGAACAGCAGCTGATGATATAACGTTCATTCATTCCTTAACTCCCAGACGCACCAATGCTCTCTGCAGCTTTGCCTGCGCTGACTTATACTCCTGGTCGGTAAGACCGCTCTTTGCAAGCAGCTCGGATGCACGCTTCTTTGCCGCCTCCGCACGCTCGCGATCGATCTCTTCCTCCCATTCCCATGTTGTTGCCAGCAGGCTGCAGCTTCCGTTCATCATGGTAATCATACCGCCGATGCAGGCTGCCTTGCGTCTCGAGCCGTCGGGCAGCACAACCTGCGCCTGTCCCATGCCGAGCGCTGTACAGAAATTGACGTGGCCGGCCAGAATCGCCATATCGCCGGTAATACTCCGGCAGATCACGCGCTCCGCCTCTCCGTCAAACAGCAGGCCGTCCGGAGTACCGATTTTAAGCGGAAATGTCCTCATAGCAGACAGCCTCCTTTATTTCAGATTCTTTGCCTTCTCGAAGACATCGTCGATCGTGCCTGCAAAGAGGAAGCAGCTCTCCGGAACATCATCGCATTCGCCGTTCAGAATCATTCTGAAGCCGCGCAGTGTCTCCTTCAGCGGGACATACTGACCTGCCATACCTGTGAACTGCTCTGCGACAGAGAAGCTCTGGGACAGGAAACGCTGTACCTTACGTGCACGGGTAACTGTCAGCTTATCCTCTTCAGAGAGCTCGTCCATACCCATGATAGCGATGATATCCTGCAGCTCCTTATAGCGCTGCAGTACTCTCTGTACCGCACGTGCGATCTCATAATGCTCTGTGCCGACTGTCTCCGGAGACAGGATACGGCTTGTCGAATCCAGCGGATCAACGGCCGGATAGATACCCTGGCTGGCGATGTCACGGGAAAGAACCGTTGTCGCGTCCAGATGGGTAAATGTTGTTGCCGGTGCAGGGTCTGTCAGGTCATCTGCAGGTACATAGACTGCCTGTACAGATGTGATGGAGCCCTTTCTTGTGGAAGTAATACGCTCCTGCAGGGCGCCCATCTCCGTAGCCAGTGTCGGCTGATAACCGACGGCTGACGGCATACGGCCGAGCAGAGCGGAAACCTCGGAACCTGCCTGTGTAAAACGGAAGATATTATCGATAAAGAGCAGCACGTCCTGATTCTTTACATCACGGAAATACTCCGCCATGGTCAGACCGGACAGACCGACTCTCATACGTGCTCCCGGCGGCTCATTCATCTGACCGTAGACCAGAGCCGTCTTGTCGATAACGCCGCTTTCTTTCATTTCGTTATAGAGGTCGTTGCCTTCACGGGTACGCTCACCGACGCCTGTGAAGACAGACAGTCCGCCGTGAGCTGTCGCAACGTTGTGGATCAGCTCCATGATCAGGACGGTCTTGCCGACACCGGCACCGCCGAACAGACCGATCTTGCCGCCCTTTGCATAGGGGCAGATCAGGTCGACGACCTTGATACCTGTCTCAAGAATCTCTGTAGCCGGCATCTGTTCTTCGTATGCCGGTGCCGGGCGGTGAATCTCCCAGCGCTCCTTTGCTTCCGGTGCAGGCAGATTGTCTACCGGATCACCGAGCAGGTTGAATACGCGGCCGAGGCATTCCTCGCCGACCGGCACCGTAATCGGGCCGCCGGTATCCACTGCCTTCGCTCCTCTGACAAGACCGTCAGTAGAGTTCATGGCGATGCAGCGAACGGTATTATCTCCAATCTGCTGAGCGACTTCGGCCGTCAGTCTGACACCGTTATGATCAATTTCGATGGCGTTCAGCAGCGCAGGCAGTTCATCATGTGCAAAGCGGATGTCCAGAACCGGACCGATGACCTGCACGACCTCGCCAATGTGTTTTTCGCTCATGTTAGAAAATCTCCTATTAAGAGTAGTATCCCGTAAATCGATCAGACACCTTCGGCGCCTGCGATAATCTCTGTGATTTCCTGCGTAATGCTTGCCTGACGCGCGCGGTTGTAATGCAGGTTGAGACGTTCGATCATCTCTTCTGCATTATTGGTTGCCGCTTCCATGGCCGTTCTTCTGGCTGCCAGCTCACTGGCCACGCCTTCGCAGACGCCGCCGTAGATCAGGCCTGCCAGATATTCCGGCACAATCGCATCAAAGACTTCGGAAGCACTGGGCTCGTAGAGAATCAGGTCACGGATCGCCTCTTTTTCTCCCTCTTCCTTCTCTGTCAGATGAGCAAGCGGAAGTGCCGGCATCACGTCCGGCTGCTGGGAGAGCATCGAGATAAATCTCGTATAGCACAGATCCACATGTCCGAACTGACCCTCACGATAGGCCCCGCACAGAAGTTCCGCCATCTCGAAGCAGTCTGCCACCGAGACATCTGCGATCTCGGCAAACTCCTCCGTCAGAATCGGAAGCTTTCTGCGATGCGCATATTCAACAGCCTTCTTGCCGATCGGCAGTACCATGCATTCCTGTCCGTCCAGCTCCTCTTCCAGTCGCTTGAACAGGTTTGAATTGTATCCGCCTGCAAGACCGCGGTCGCCCGCGATCAGAACATAGCAGCTGCGGCTGTCAGATGATTCTCCTGCGTACGGAGACGTAAAATCGGTATTGCCTCTGGCAATTGTCTCCAGTGTATCATGCAGTGTGCGGAAATACGGGCGGCAGATATCAGCCCGTTCCTTCGCCCTTCGCAGTTTGGAGGATGCTACAAGCTCCATTGCTTTGGTAATCTGCATCGTGCTCTGGACACTTTTAATTCGCAGCTTTACCGCTTTCATGTTTGCAGCCATCTATAATCCCCCTAATCACATCACTTTTCAGGCTGTGAGGCAACAAAGCTCTCTGTGAATGCCTCCAGTGCCTTCTTCAGCTTCTCCTCTGTATCAGGCTCCAGCTTTCCGCTTGAGCGGATTTCCTGCATTGCTGCAAGCGCTTCTGCGTCTGTATCCAGATACTGGAAGAGGCTGCTCTCGTACTCACGTACCTTCTCTACGTCAACTTTGGCAAGGTATCCCTTGGTAACAGCGTAGAGGATGGCTACCTGCTTCTGAACCGGAACAGGTGCATTCTGGTTCTGCTTCAGGACTTCCACAATACGGGCACCCTGATCCAGACGTGCCTTGGTATCGGCATCCAGATCGGATCCGAACTGTGCGAAGCTCTGCAGCTCGCGGTACTGTGAATAGATCAGCTTCAGTGTACCGGCAACCTTCTTCATCGCCTTGATCTGCGCATTGCCGCCGACTCGAGAGACGGAGATACCGGGGTTGACTGCCGGCATAACGCCGGAATGGAAAAGCTCTGTCTCCAGGAAGATCTGACCGTCCGTAATTGAGATAACGTTGGTCGGAATGTAGGCGGAGACATCGCCTGCCTGTGTCTCAATAATCGGCAGAGCAGTCAGAGAACCGCCGCCGTGCTCATCGTCCAGCTTCGCTGCACGCTCCAGAAGTCTGGAGTGCAGGTAGAAGACATCGCCCGGATAAGCTTCACGTCCCGGCGGACGACGGATCAGCAGTGAAAGTGCACGGTAAGCAACCGCATGCTTGCTCAGATCATCATAGACGATCAGAACGTCCTTGCCCTGGTGCATGAAATATTCACCCATTGCGCAGCCCGTGTACGGTGCGATGTACTGCAGCGGGCTTGCCTCGGATGCTGTTGCTGCAACGACGATGGTGTAATCCATAGCGCCGTTTCTGCTCAGATTTTCTACCAGAGAAGCAACTGTGGAGCGCTTCTGGCCGATTGCGACGTAGATACAGATAACGTCCTGGCACTTCTGGTTGATAATTGTATCGGTTGCCACCGTGGTCTTACCTGTCTGGCGGTCACCGATGATCAGCTCACGCTGTCCTCTTCCGATCGGAACCATGGAGTCAATCGCCTTGATACCGGTCTGCAGCGGCTGGTTAACGCTCTTTCTCTCACAGATACCCGGTGCCGGGCTCTCGATCGGGCGGAATTCCTTCGTGTCAATCGGGCCGGCGCCGTCGATCGGCTGGCCAAGTGCATTTACGACACGTCCGATCAGCGCTTCGCCGACCGGGACGGAGACGACCTTGCCCGTACGCTTTACGGTCTGTCCCTCGCCAATGCCGGAGTCATCACCAAATAAGACGATTGAGACGCTGTTCTCTTCCAGATTCTGCGCCATGCCGAAGCTGCCGTCCTCGAACTCGAGCAGCTCGTTGGCCATACAGTTGTTCAGGCCGCTTGCGCGTGCGATACCGTCACCGACCATCAGAATCGTGCCGGTCTCATCCTGCTGAATGGCATTATCGTAGTATTTGATCTGGCTTCGGATGACCTTTGAAATTTCTTCAGGTTTTAATTGCATCTTTTATTCCATCCTTATACCACAAGCTCGTTAAGTTTCCTGGAAATACCGGACAGTCTGCCCTGAACGGTGCCGTCCATCAGTTTTCCTTCCATTTCTACACGCAGGCCGCCCAGTACTGACGGATCTGTCTTCTGCGTCAGAGCGATCTTCTTGCCGCTGATCTTCTCCAGTTTCTCCTGAAGTGCCTGCAGCTGCTTCTCGCTCAGCGGTACGGCACTGACTGCCACCGCTTCCGCAATATTGTGGTCTGCATTATAGCGCCGCGTAAACTCCTCGCAGCATCCCGCAAACTCCTGCAGAATCCCGCGTTCACACAGCATTTTCAAAAAATTCACCAGATAGCGCTCAGCCTGATCTCCGAATGTCTTCTCAATCAGGTCCTTGCGTTCCTCTTTCGGAATAGCCGGATCTGCAAGCAGTTTCACATAGTCCGGATTCTCCCAGAAGAGGCGGCGTATTGCTTTCATCTCTTCGAGTATGTTGTCTGTAAGCTGTTCCTCTGCGGCAAGCTCATACAGGCTGCCGCCGTACAGTCTGGCAGTCTGTGTCATGATGCTTCACCCACATTCGCAATAAACTGGTCGATCAGCTTTGCATGATCCTCTTCGCTTACTTCGCGCTCGATCACCTTGCCGGCGATCTCCACGGCCATGCCGCCGATCTCGTTCTTGACCTCGTTGATCGCTTTTCTCTTCTCCTGCTCGATGTCGCTTTCAGCCTTTGCCTTGATGGCAACTGCCTGCTGAGAAGCTTCTTTCAGCATCTCTTCGCTCTTTAAAGCGGCTGTTCTCTGCGCATTGTTCACGATCTCGTTGGCCTTGCTTCTTGCTTCCTGCATGCTCTGTTCATATTCGGACTTCAGGGCGAGTGCTTCTTCCTTTGCCTTCGCCGCATCCTGAATCTGCGCATCCGCGGCTGCTTTTCTCTTCTCAAGCATCGCGTTGACAGGCTTAAATAAGAACCGCTTGATCAGATACATCTGGATAAAGAGATTCAGAATCTGTGCTATAAAGGTCCATGGCACGATTCCGACAAGCTCTTGTACTCCCATGCTCCAACCTCCTGTTTTTATCATCTTCTGACCGCAGCCGGCAGCATTTACCAAATACTGTCCTTTAAACGGTCTTATGTTACAGCTTTCTTTTCTTCCTGATGTGCGTCAGATCTGCGATCAGCCCAGGAAGTTCATGAAGGTTCCCGGAGCTACGAAGATCAGAAGAAGACCTGTAACGAAGCCGTAGATACCTGTTGTCTCAGCAACGGCGCAGCCGAGAAGCATTGTAGAAGTAACATCGCCCTTGCACTCCGGCTGACGGCCGATTGCCTCAAGAGCCTTTGCAACTGCGTTACCTTCACCAATACCGGGGCCGATACCGGCGATTAGAGAGCAGCCGGCGCCGATTGCGCATCCTGCAAGAGCAATACCCTTTGCTAATACTGTGAAATCCATACCTAATTCCTCCTGTATTACTTTTAATAAAAATATTCTTTTTTACGTGTTTTCAGCCTTCAGCCGCATTTGCGATATACATGACGGTCAGCATGCTGAAAATAAATGCCTGCATCACACCCGAGAACCAGTCAAAATAGACCGACAGCACTGCCGGAATACCGACATCGAGGATCGGGATTCTGGAAAGTACTCCTCCCAGTGCACCCGGAAGCAGTCCCAGAAGTGCAGAGCTAGCAACTGCAAGAGCTGCATAGATCAGAGTGTTGATAACCACACCTGACAGGATGTTGCCGAAATGACGGCAGGCCATACTGATCGGTGTTGCCAGCTCCGAAAGAATGTTGAACGGCGTCATGATCGGAATCGGCGTTGTGAAGCCCTTCAGATAGCCGCCGAAGCCGCTTGTCTTGATCTTCTGTGCCGTAATCATCGTAAAGACAACTACTGCCCATGCCGCTTCTGTCGAAAGATCCGCTGTCGGGCTTCGAAGCCCGATCAGGCTGATCAGGTTGGAGACAACGCTCGTTGTGAAAAGTGCTGCCACAAACGGGATCATATAGCGGAATGCCTCACCCATGTTGCCGACAACAAATTTCTCAGCCATCTCCACCAGCATCTCTGCCAGTGCCTGCCGCTTTGAGATATTCTCTTCCTTCAGGTCATGACCCAGCCAGATGCACAGACCTGTGATCAGCAGCATGACAATCCAGCTTACAACCAGTGTCTCTGTGATCTGAAATCTTCCCAAAAGCGGAAAATCGATCGGAATCTCGTAAAATATACGTCCTCCGGTAATATTTATATCCATATGAATTCTCACCTCCCATCCGGCTGAGATTCTCTATCATGATGACGGTTTCAGACTGAAGCCGTCAAAATAACACGATGTAAAAATTATGCTTTTTGCAGCCAGCCTAATGTGCCCTGCCTTTTATGCTCTGCCATTTATTCTGCGTCCTGTCTGCCGAAGATACCTGCCAGCTTAATTGCAGCAGACGGAAACAGAAGCGGTACCAGTCCTGCCACGAACTGGAAGCATGGAAATGCAATTGCCGCAATGCACCACAGGCCCTGCATCATCATGCGCTGGGAGTAACTTGCCTTCAGGCGGTTCCGCGCATCCTTCTCGTCCTCAATGGAGACAACCTTCTGCACGGTCAGCCCCATCCAGAAGAAGTTCAGGACGGCGATCAGCCCTCCGAAAAGACCTCCCAGGATGACGGTATAGTTAAACGGAATCTTCTCCGGCATCACCGCATGCAGAATGCCGAATACAATCCACATCAGCACCACACCGGCTGCCGTACCGAAGGCGACCTTCTTCGTCTCCTTCCTGACCGCCGGCTGGAGTCTGTCAAACAAACTGCTCATATTCTTTTGTAAGCCTTTCTTTTTATTGCTTCACCACTTTTTTGTTTTACCGGTGGCGGTTAAACGATACCGGCGGCTTTTTCTTCTCTTTTTTATCCTGCTCCGTTACAGAGCGGTACAGCTTGTAGCCTACCATGGCGGAGCTCCCCAGGCCGAAGAAGAAACCGGGGATAAAAACCCATCCTCCGACTCCGACACGGGTGTTCAGCCACCAGCAGACACCCAGGCAAAGCAGAAGCGGTGTCACCAGCGAAAGGCCAAACTGCGTCAGCAGCACAATACTCTTAGAAAGATCCATCCATTGCTTCACGTTTACACACCTCCGCCAAAGAAACCAAAAGCGGACCTTAAAAACATACAGCAAAATACTACCACAAAGTACCTTCAATAGCAAGTTAGTTGTGCAACATGTTCAAAACGCAAAAGTTCAATTTAGACAAATAATCCGAATGCGATATGAAAAGACGGATTTTCAGAACATTGCATTTTAGATAAGCCCCTTTTCTGCAAGTTCGTTGCTTTTTACTTGAAATGTGACGTTTCTATCAGGTTTTAGTACTATCTATTTTTCTTTTATAAGACAGGAGCAGGGAACCGGCTTGCCGGTCCCCTGCTCCTGTCTTTATTCTAACTTTTAGGATTCACTGTCTTTAATATTGCGTTTCTTTCTTCCGGACTTTCTGTCTGCCAGCTTTGTAATCAGTACAGCCACTGCAACGCCGGCCAGCATCGAGAGCACCTGTCCCAGCATCTGCGGTCCCTTCTTGACAATCTGCTGCGGAAGCGGCAAGCCAGTCTCTTCTGTTTCTTCGCTGTACGGAACCCGGTGGCCCGTCACAAGAAGACGGTGGCTGTTGACTCCGTAGGGTGTGCAGGTAACAAGTGTCACAAGATCCTTATCCGGATAGATCGCAAGCCTTTCTGTCTCTGACGGAAGAACCGTTGCAATATCGTCCACTTCGTATGCCAGCACCTCATCCAGGATATGCAGATAGAAGCAGTTTCCCACTTCCAGATAATTCAGGTCAGTAAAGAGCTTTGCGCTCGGCAGTCCGCGGTGCGCTGTAATCGTCGCATGTGTTCCCGTCCCGCCGACCGGGAGGCTGCTGCCAAAGAGATGGCCCGCTCCTTTCTGCAGAACACTCTCAAACGTATAGTGATAAATCGGAATCCGAATATCCGCACTCGGGATATCCACATACCCCATAATGGAATCCCCGCCGACATTGAGCATCGATTCATAGACGGCATCCTGCACGTCTTCTCTTACGGCAAATGCATCCGGCACCGCATCGCCTACCAGGGTCTCGTTATACGCTCTGGCAATCTCCTTCTCCTGCTCATAGCGGAGAGGATCAACCGTTGCAACGTTCTTGTCATAGTTTGACATCAGAAGCTTCGCCCTGTGCCTGTTCCATGCATCACTGACCATCGGATACAGCAAAATGGACAGCCCGATAAAAAAAAGGATGATCAAACCTATCTGATATCTGCTGTTTCGTTTCTTCATCGGATTCTCCATAATGCTGTATCAGCCACCGGGCATACACCCGGTGGCCGCTTCAGCTTTTTTATGTGTTTTCCCGGTAATCCTTAAAAGACTCCCGGTTCAACCTGAATTTTGTTTACTGACTTATTTTACCACTTTTCGCTTGCGGCTTGCAGAAAGAGCTGCAGCAGCTGCTGCCATAATTGCAACACCGATGATTGTGAAGAGGTAAGTACCAATGCCGCCTGTGGACGGAAGCTGGTTGAGCTTGGTGTTCTTAATCTCTGTACTTTGAACTGCCTTCTCATGGATCTCAGTAATATTATCTTTGTTTGTCGAATCATAAGTTGCTTCGTAAGTAGATGTATTCTTGCCATCAATCTCGATCGAATAACTCTTCAGTGTACCGTTTTCGTTGTAGAATGCTTCAATCTTAACTGTATGTTTCTGAGAATTCAGTGAATAGCCATCCGGTGCCTGTGTCTCCTGTAATGTGTAAGTACCTGCGTCCAGGCCCTTAAAGTTCATGTAGCCTGTAGCATCTGTCGTTGCTGTGTATACCTTACCCGTTGTATTATTGGTCAGAGTAAATACTGCATCTGCCAGCGGACTTGTAACAGTTGTTTCAGACCAACCGTCATCAACAATTGCTCCATCAACAACAGAACCACCCTCGCCTGTCTTAATTAATTCATGTGTTCTATGAGTTCTGGTTTTATCATTACCTCCGATAGATCCATCAATTTCAAATGTATACTGATAGGTCTCATCTGTAATTTTTTCTGCTTTCTGATTATCACCCGGTTTATTGGTAAACTCAACCGTTGCTGTATTCTTGTTGTAGTCAAAGTTTGTCTTTGCTTTCTCATTCAGTGTAGCTGAATAGGTAACCTTCACAGCACGTGCTTCTGCAGTTGCAGTGCGAACATCTGCGCTTTCAATATAAGACTGAAGGAAGTTAACCTTGAATGTATAGCCTTCGCCACCGTTCTTATCAATTGAATAAGTCTCTGCAACCTTTTCAGTAGGCACTTCTGTTCCGCCAACATAAACCTTGATACTATCCTTATCCAGTGTAAGACCTGCATCCATTAAGTCATATACATTAAATACAGGATTGACGTACTCTGTGCTGTAAGCCGGAATTGTGGATGTAATTTCAAAATCAATACTATCACCGATTGCCAGATCATCACCGTTATTATTACTATCGCTGGCAATTGTTCTGTCTACTGTACCGGATTTTGCTCCTTCTTCATTATAATTATTATAATTATTTGCCTTTCCTCCTGTAATCTTCTTATCCACATTTGTGGAACTGGACTTCACATAAGAGGTAGTACCATTAATTGAATAGGAGTCACTTGCTGTAACTGAACCCGAAGTGATCTTAGAACCATTTTCCTCATAATAAACACTGACAACCATCGGATTATAGATATCCTTTGCATCTGCCGGTGTTACAACTGCAAGCCACTCACCTGCCGCAAGAACCTGTTCAACAGTACCGTTCTCATTCGGAGCAACATCAACAAATTTCGCTGCTGCTTCGCCACTAAACTTAATATCTGCCGGTGTCTTTGCAAGCTCAGAAAGCTGCTCAGCAGAAGGATAAATAACCACTTCATTATTATTCGAATCCTTACCTGTAAGAGATGCGCTGCTGTGCTTGTCATTAATAACGTAGCCTTCAAAGCCGGTCTCGCCATATTCGGCCTTAACAATCTGGTAAAATGTAACCTTGTCTCCACTCTTCAAACCTTTGACTGTTACTGTTTCGGTATCAGTAGCAGCTGGTTTTGCTTCTAAGTTATGTGATCCAGCCATAACACTCGATACTGTCATGGCGACGATCATGATGACACTCATCAGGATCGCACTGATTTTTTTTAATGTGTTACTCATGTTTGTCCTCCTCATTGATTCTCGTGTTTTTGTTTGGTGATAGTACATGTTTATTTTTTAATTTACTGCGCTTCCTTCCGAAGAGCAGTCTGTGCATTACCCTGTCCGTCTGTCAGCAACAACCCTCCTTCGCCGTTTTTTCTTATACAACAGCAGTACGCTTGTTACTAACGCCGTACCGAACATTGTAAACCAGTATGTACCGATGCCTCCTGAATTCGGCAGTTCGTAGTAGGTAACATAGTAGAAGTTCTCTGCGTCTATTTCATAGTGATCCATCAGTTTTATCGGATCGCTATTCATTGTATAAAGAATACTGTTTGCATTTCCTTCTACTTGTTTACTCTGAATTGAACTTGGTGAATCTTTATCCTTTAATGTAACCTTTGAGAATAAACTGGAATTTACATTTAATTCTCGAAGTTGATATCTCTTTAGATCGATAAGATCCTTTATCTCGATTGTTTCTCCCGGCTTCAATTTGAAGATTCCATCTTCGCCAATCGAAATACTCCTTCTCGAATTATCTGCAGCAACAATTTCAGCGGCTCCGGTATAAAGAGAATATGTAGGGTTATAACCTGCAGTACCATTATCAAACTGATCTTCCAAAAGCAGTTGGAAAGAGTACTCTGTATCCTTTACATACTGTGAAATTGATGTATTCTGTTCAGTCTCCAGAGTCTTCCTAATCTTTAAAGATTTTCTTGAGTACGTGGGAAGATTAAAT
>JAUNAG010000125.1 GCA_030527685.1 Lachnospiraceae bacterium
CCCATAAGCCGGAAGTAACAGTAACAGCAGATGATCAGACAGTAAAGACTTCGGACTATGAAGTTACATACGAGAATAACCGTGAGATCGGCAAGGCAACCGTCACTGTTACAGGAAAGAAGAACTTCAAGGGCTACAGCGGCAGCACTTCCTTTAAGATCTTACCGAAGCGTCCGGCTATTAAGAAAAAAGAATCCAGAAATTCCGGCGAAATCAAGATCAGCTGGAAAAAGGACAAGCAGGCTACCCGTTACGAAATCCAGATTTGCGAAAACAGGGATTTCAAGGGCAAAGTTAAGAAAATGTATGTGACAGGTGATGAGACAAGTGCTGTGATCAACAAGCTTTCATCCGGAAAGAAATATCACATCCGCATCAGAAGCAGAGTGAAGGTAGACGGAAAGTACTGGAACAGCAAGTGGAGCATTGACCAGAGCGTAAAAGTAAAATAAGACCAAAAGAGGAGAGCGATTCATCACGGTGATGAGTCGCTCTCCTCTTTATAGGGCATATACCTGCTGCTTTCTTAAAGATGCAGCAGGATTTTAAGGCAGCCGGGCCGGATGCCTTACGCTTCCACATATCCCTCATGCACACGTCCGAAATCGGCGTCCTCTGCACGATGAGCTTTTGCGGCCACGGCCGGTGTTCCGAGTGCCAGAACAGAAAGAACGGAAAAACGTGCCGGAAGGTCAAGAAGCTCTTTAATATAATCCTCTGTTGTTTTTTCGGCATCAGCCATTCGATTGCGGACCTGAATCCAGCAGCTGCCGAGACCCAGTTCTACGGCTGCGAGCTGCATATAGGAAACAGCCAGAGAGCCGTCCTCCACCCAGGTGTCTGTCTTGTCATGGTCGCCGAGAACGATCACGGCTGCAGGTGCATTTTTTAAAAATGCTGCGCCCATTGAGCGGGAACGGGAAAGCTTTTCAAGGGTTTCACGGTCTGTAACGGTGAGAAATTCAGTAGAATGTGTATTTTTACCGCTCGGTGCCAGAAGTCCTGCTTCCAGAACGCTGTGAAGAGCAGCTTTGCTGACGGGCTCGTCTGTATATTTTCTGACGCTTCTTCTGCTCAGAATCAGCTGATTGAAATCCATCATAACCTCCTTTTTCATATAACGGAAACTTCTCAGGAGGATGCATGCGGGTAAAAACGGATGCATCCTTTTGAACAGTAAAACATTATGAAGGATTGTTCGCCGGATGGCAAGCCGCGCGGAAGGGACAAAAGCATATTCTTCATTGAATACTGGATTTGTTCATGTTAAGGTTAAAAACAGTGACTTGATATATAAGAGCAGAAAGGAATGAAAACATGCCAATCGGAATTATTATTAATGTGCTTTCAGTTGTGATCGGCGGCATCCTGGGAGCTGTCATGGGCGACAAGCTTCACATGGATTTTAAAGAAAAACTGAATATGGTTTTCGGAGCCTGCGCCATGACAATGGGTGTTGCTTCGATTACCCTGATGGTCTATATGCCGGCAGTGGTCTTCTCCGTTGTAGTCGGAACGGCGATCGGTCTGGCGATCCATCTGGGCGATCATATCTCAAAAGCAGCTGCCGGACTGGAAGGACTTGTCGGCCGTTTTCTTCCGAAGAAGGAAAGCTCTATGTCCGATCAGGAATTCAGAGACACACTGATCACTCTGATCGTGCTGTTCTGTGCAAGCGGAACCGGTATCTACGGCTCCATTGTTTCCGGCATGACAGGTGATCACTCGATTCTGATCTCCAAATCCATTCTGGATATTTTTACGGCGCTGATCTTTGCCTGCTCACTTGGAATTGTCGTATCCTTTATCGCTGTTCCGCAGTTTGTGATTTTCATGCTGCTGTTCCTGATGGCAGGACTGATTTTCCCGCTGACAACACCGGAGATGATCAACGATTTCAAGGCATGCGGCGGCGTACTGCTGCTGGCAACCGGATTCCGTATGATCAAGGTGAAGATGTTCCCTGTAGCGGATATGATTCCGGCCATGATTCTGGCAATGCCGGTCAGCTGGTTCTGGGCAAACTGCCTGATGCCGCTGCTGAGCTGAAAGAGAGCAAAGATGTTTATCTTATTTTGCTGCCTGATGGCGGTGACTGTGTTTCCGTTTATAAGACTTGTCCACAGGAGAGAGTACCTTTCTGTGGATAACTGCAATGTAGTAAAAGGATTTTTCCTGATACTGGTGTTTATCCGTCATTTTCTGCAGTACAAGCCGATATTTGTCGAAACACCGGGGCATGACCTTATTCTGATGATAAACGGTAAACTGGGTCAGCTGATTGTGGCCCTGTTTCTGTTTTATTCAGGTTACGGTGTGATGGTATCGGCCATCAGAAAAGGCAGCTCCTATGTACGCGCTCTTCCGCGCAGAAGGATTCTGCCGACCTGGATCAGTTTTGCGGCGGCGGTTGCCGTCTATGCTGCGGTCACGATCGGAATCGGACTGTATAAGCCGGAGTTGCGAAGGATACTGCTTTCGATGATCGGATGGAAGAGCTACGGCAATTCAAACTGGTACATCTTCTGTGTACTGCTTTTATATCTGGCGCACTGGATAGCTATGAGTCTGGCCGGCACAGGAAACTGCTCTGTTGCGGTCTTATGCGTTCTGACAGGGCTTTATGTGCTTGTCGTGTCCGGGTATAAAGATTCCTACTGGTGGAATACAGCATTCTGCTATGCGGCCGGCTGTGCCTGGGCAGTCAATAAAGATCGGATCGATGCACTGCTGGACCGTGTGAGTTTTGGAAGTCCTGTCGGAAGTCTGTTCTTTTTTATCGCTACCCGGCTGTTGTGGCAAAACAGAGCGGTCTCAGAGTATCTCTATCTGCTGTGCTCCGTATGCTTTGCAGTCGGCGTTGTTCTTCTCAGCCGCTGCATCACAATAGAAAGTCCGTTTCTTCTATGGGCAGGCAGGAATCTGTATCCGCTGTTTATATTCCAGCGGCTTCCGATGATTCTTCTGCAGAAAAAACTTGTCGGACATGGTTTCTATTACTTTATCATCTGCCTGCTGCTGACATTACTGACAGCACCGGCATACAATCAGATCAGTCGATGGATCATAAGGAGATGCAAATCATCTCGCAGCTGAGATGGTGGGAAATGCAGCCTAAATCGGTGGGAGTACAGGCAATGAACGAAAGAAGATGTGTGATTATCGGAGGCGCTGAAATTCGGAATTATGAGCGCATTCGAAGCAGTCTCAGAGCAGATGATTATCTGATTTTCTGCGACAGCGGGTTAAAGCATCGGGAGGGGCTGCAGGCAGAACCGTCTCTTATTGTCGGCGATTTTGATTCTTATCAGAACCCGCATTCGGATGTCGAGACCATTGTTCTGCCCTGCGAGAAAGATGACACAGATACCGTTTATGCTGTGAAAGAAGGCCTGAAGCGCGGTTTTGAAGATTTCCTTCTGCTGGGGGTGACCGGTGGAAGAATGGATCACACGCTGGGTAACATCTACATTCTGGAATTCCTGGATGAGGCCGGTAAGAAAGCTGTCATCGCAGATGATTATTCGGAAATGCAGCTGGTGTCGGGAGAGACGGAATTCATTGCATACGGCAGCTGCGCATTCTTTTCACTGCTGAATATTACCGGAACGGCAAAAGAGATCACGGTGACCGGAGCAAAGTACTGTCTGCAGAACGCGGAGATCACAAGCGGATATCAGTACGGTGTCAGCAACGAGGTTGCCCCCGGAAAAACAGCAGCAGTGAGCGTGAAAAATGGAAAACTTCTTTTAATAAAAGTTTTTCGGGAGGCTTGCGCATAACTTCTAATAAGTGCTATGAAAAATTGTTAAACATGTCAGAATGACGGAATCTAGCTAAATTAACAAAAAAATTTAAACAGTATATACAATAAAAAGCGTCGCGGAGTACAAATTCTTGCTCTGTGACGCTTTTTTTATACTTTAGTAAAGAAGCTATATAAAACCTGAGATATTATGCACGTGAGATGAGCCGTTTCGCACGCGCTGCGCTTTTTTTCGGCCGTTTGTTGTAGAATGCTTGCAACAGGAATATTTTACCATTTGGTATAAAATTGTTTTTAAATCGGACATAAATAGCATAAAGAAATACGAGTAAGACGTGTTTGGTACGATCGTGCAATTGTACTTTCACTTAACTGTATGTGCCGCGGAGGACACATGAAAGTTCTGCAGAGAGCATCTGATAGCTGAAGCTTAAACTGTTTATGAACTGCCTGTGTTTCGCGGATATTTTTAAATTGGGGAGAAGTAACCGTGAAGAAATGTAAATGGCTGACCATTATATTGGCCTGCATACTGCTGTTCCAGATGATATCCGGAACGTATTTGACAGCGTATGCAAACGGTGAAGCCGGAACATTCAGCTGGGCAGAGCCGGTTATGGTCGAAGAAATGGAAGAAGAGCCTTCAGGATATGATGAGGAAGCAGATCAACCTGAATGGCACGAAACAGAAGACGATATAGAGGAATACGAAACAGCTGACGGTGAACATGAAGATGATGATTTGTACGCCGATTATATCTCTGATGATGACGAGGATGAAGAAGACTACACAGAGCCGGAAGAGATAACAGAAGAGGAAGAAACAGCAGAGGCAGAACTCAGTGCAGATGTATCTTATGAGTTCTTTACGGAACAGGATGAAAATATTCTGCAGGGAGAAGAAGATTTCCTTGGTGTAAAAATTTCTGTCAGGATCAAAAACGAGTCTGAAAAAGCAGATGCATCTGATATCGCAGTGGTTTCTGTTCTCGGAAGTCACCTGACAGGATACCGAAAATCGGAAAGTGCCGGTGAGACAGCTGGGCTGCAGTATATCGCAGATATAGAGGATGAACAGTCAATCAGCAGTCTTCCGGAGCAATGTCATCTCAGCGAACTGGATGCATACACCGACGAAGAGCTGATACCGTATGGATCAGCAGTGATCTGGTCAGGTCAGAGCATTCCGGCAGGAAGCGAAAAGACGTATTCCTTCTTCGCAAAAGTTGAGCAGGGAATCGTTGAGAAGATCTACATGCCGGCAATGTTCTTTGCAGATGGCGAAAGAATCGCCGACCAGCCGCAGGAAAGCACCTGGTATAACACAGAACTGCTCGCAGCCAACACCATCCCGGAAAAAGAGCCGGAGCTGGAAGAAGCAGCGGAAGAAACAGAAGTAACAGAAACGGCAGCAGCTGTATCCACAGCAGAAGAGACTACGGCTGCGGAAAGCGCAGAAGAAGAAACACCTGTCGCTGAAAGCGAAACAGAAATTCCGGAAATTAACACCGGAGCAGAATCGGAGGCAGATCCGGTAGAAATCGAGTCGATTGTTGAGTCGGCTGCGGAATCGATCGCAGAACCTGTACCGGAGACAGAAATTGAATCAACAGATAAATCCATCGTAGAGCCGACAGCAGAGTCAATCGCAGAACCGGTAATGGAACAGGAATCAGAAATCGAATCAATCGTAGAGCCGATTGCAGAATCTGTTGCAGAACAGGTTAGTGAACCGGAAGCAGAGATTGAGTCAAGAGTCGAATCGATTGCAGAACCTGTGATGGAACCGGAATCAGAAGTTGAATCGATTGTCGAGTCGATTGCAGAGCCGGTACTGGAGCCTGAATCAGAAGCAGAATCGATTGTCGAGTCAATCGCAGAGCCGGTTCTGGAAGAACTGGTTCTCAAGGCAGTTGCAGGAGATGGAACAGTCATCACCATGACAGCATCTCCGGACGCGTTCCCGTATCCTGCTGATGAACTGACATTGCGAGTTACGAGCCTGTCAGCAGATTACAGCGAATCAACAGATTCTTCTGAAAGCGGGGCAGAGGCTGAAGCACCTGCTGATTCAGCGGATTTCAGTGCAGCAGCCGCTGCAGGAACTGTCGTAACAGGTTCTGACGGAACAGAGGCTTACTCTTCAGATGAACTGTACGATACCGATACAGTCGACATGCTGGAAGGCATGGTCGGAGACGTAAAGGAAGCTCTTGATGAAAAGCTTGAAGAGAGCGGATCCAAAACGACACATCTCAGCCTGTACGATATCGATGTTGTACATGAAGGAGAGGAAGTAAGTCCGGAAGCAGACGAAGAAATCTCACTGCTCTTTGAAAATGATGAAAAGACCGCTACAAGCGGCGTTGTTTATCAGCTGATCGCAGTTGATACAGCGACCTCCGATCCGGTTACGATTTCGGAGCATACGGAATCAACAGAGATTGATGACACCGATCTGGAGCCAGTCTACGGATTGGCTGAAGTAGCAGCGAATGCGGTGGTAGAGCCTTGGCAGTTTAATCAACAAACAATACAGAAATCAGATACTGTTGATAACATCGCTAAAGGTATCACAATCAATTTATTTGATTATGATGGTGGGGGCATGAATCTGGAAGACCAGAATAATGTGATCGAAAATGCCTACTACAATCGAAACTATCAATACTATCGAGGAATTAATGGATTTGGCCAGAAAAATGCAAACGATCTCCTTTTTCTGGCAGCTGGCACATACACAGGAGGACAGTACCGTTATAATCTGAATTATTATACTGGAGGAGCAGAAAATACAAGCACTCCAGTTGCAAGAGCTTACCAAGGAATTGTAAGAAGACTTCGAGAACAGGCAGATGATGGCAATTATTATCCGGTTTTGTCATCAACGGGCAGAAACATGGATTATCTGTTCAAAACAACTAATTTTGGCGGAGCTCGAACAGCTTATGCAAATACCAATTATCTATTACAGGAGGATGAGAACGGATACTATTACTTTAATAGTGATAAGAACTACGCTAGATTAAATGAGGGTTCAAAAGAATTTACGCTTTATCAGGATACATATCCAAATGATGAGAATGATTCGTTAAATCGTGCGATCGGATTTTTCCCGTTTAATAATCCGAACCCATGGAATAGATATGTAACACCTTATCATGATTCAAATACAGGCTATTATAATCACCACTTCGGCATGACTATGGAAGCAAATTTTTTACTTGCTCCAAACGGTATATATAAAGGAAAACCGATGGAATTTGAATTCTCCGGAGATGATGATGTATGGGTATTTATTGATGATGTTCTGGTGTTGGATATAGGTGGAATCCATCAGAAAGTATCCGGTAGCATTAATTTTAACAGCGGAGTGGTAACCGTTAGTGATGTTCAGAATTCTGGAAATGGAGTGATCGGAAAGACTAACACGATTGATCAGATCTTCAGGGATGCAGGAAAGGCGTACGACAATTCTCCGTATTCAGAACATAAGATTTCTTTCTATTATCTTGAGCGTGGAGGCTGTTAT
>JAUNAG010000126.1 GCA_030527685.1 Lachnospiraceae bacterium
CTTCTTGCCGATTTCCTTTGTGCTGTTCAGCGGGATAATCGCCAGGCGTGCTTCCGGTATCGTGTTAAGATAGGGAATTGACAGAGAGTCGGTGTGCTTCGTGCTCATAAATGGTCCTCCGATCCGGCTGGTCCGTGTGATGTGTGTGCAGCAGCTGCAGCGGTTAGTTTTTTCTGAATCCGGATATCGTCACCCTTCATGCGGACGATCGCATACTCACTGGAAATTCTGGAGAATATGCGTTCCGAATACTTCTGGGAGAGATCTCCCAGGGATAAATTGGTTGAGATAACAGTGGACAGGCCGGCTGCTATTCTTTCGTTAATAATGCGGAAGAAAGCAGACGATGTCAAGCTGTTCGTTAATTCTGTGCCCAGATCATCGATGATCAGGAGCTCGACAGAGGAGATCAGATCACGTCCGGCAGTCTGGCTGCCCTGGCGGCTGAACTCCGCATCGACAAGAATATCGAAGAATCTTCCTGACGAGAAATACAGAACCGAGTGACCGCTTTTGATGGCGGCATCGGCAATGCAGTGTGCCAGGAAAGTCTTTCCGGTTCCCGTGCTTCCGCAGATATACATGCTGCGGCGGTCGGCATCCAGTGAGTCAACCAGCTCATGCGCCTGCCGGACAGCCTCAACGGCAGCCGATCTCGGCGAGGATGCACCCTCCGGCACATCAGAATACCACTCAAATGAGAAATGGTCAAAGTTTTCGTTCCGAAGTTTTTCCAGAAGATCCGGATTGCCGTAAAGTGTTTCGGCTGCGACGCGGCTGAAGCAGCGGCAGCGCCGGCCTTCGAGAAGGCCTGTGTCCCTGCAGAAGGGGCAGTCATATACGGGTTCCAGATAGTCGGCGGGATAGCCGCTCTTAATAAGAAGAAGCTTCTTTTCTCCGCTGATTCGTTTTAATTCATTCTTATAAGAGGTCAGGTCCGCATGCGGATCGGCCACTCTCATCTTTGCCGCCTCCATGCTTCGGTAAGCGGTCTCGTCGTCCAGATGCATGATCTGCGGAATTTCCGCATAGACCCGTTCCGTGCGTCCGTTCAGGGCGTAGCGGTTTCTTTCGCGGATCTCATCATATCGTCTCATGACAGCGTCATACTGCGAATTGGAAAGTGCCATGCTTTGTCCTTATTGCTGATACGTTTAATGCCTGAAAATACTGTGGTCTTAATTAGCTCCCGAGAGTCTTGCCTCCAGATCGGAATAATCATAGCTGCGCTGTTCGAAATCGGAGAACGAATTCGACGGTTTGCCGGCACGCTTTGGAGCGGCGGCTGCATTTTTCCGATGCTCCTGGTCAAGTCTGCGGACATCGTCCATAGTCTTGACACCGTTCTGATTCCAGCGGGAGAGGATGCCGTCAGCATAGCCGAGCGTCGGCTTTCCGGCTGTCATCAGCGTGCGTGAGCAGGCCTCTTCAATGATATCCATGGAAAATGCATACTTCTCCAGCCACTTCTTCATCAGCCGGATCTCTGTCTCGACCGGATGATGGTTGTTGATCCCCAGAGCCTTCAGAATATCATAATATTCCTTATGATAGTTGCCGACAGCCATTCTTGCCTCGTGAACAGTCGAGATGCCCTGTTCCTTCCAGCTGACAGCGACCTTTTCCATATAGTGGAAGCTGGTCTTGCCGCGGCTGATGCAGTATTCGATCAGATAGTCGATCAGATCCGCAGAGAAACTTAAGGAATCATAGAAGAAGCAGATTTTCTGCATCTCGGAGCGGGTCAGAGGTCTTCCGATATACTGCTGTGCAACGAAGAGAAGCTCGCGCACCTCTTCATTTTCGCCAAGCTCGGTCATGCGTTCGCCGGTGATCTGGCTGGATTTTTCAACAGCTGTTTCGGCTGTATTCTTTTTCGGCGGCTCCGGAGCGGAGGATCCTGCAAATGCAATCTCAGAGATGGAACCTTCTTCATCGAAGCCAAGCTCCAGCACCTGTTCTTTGCCCCAGTAACGGAGAGCACGCTGCACATCATTTTCCGTACAGTTCATGCAGTCTGCAATGTCGGAAATAGAGAATGCAGTGTGGTCCTGTTCTGCATAGCGAAGCAGGTAGAGATAGATTTTCAGGAAATCGCCGTTTGCAAGCGGAAGAAAGCGGTCAAGAAACTCGTTCGGGATGACCGTTACATTCTGTGTACGGGCTGATCTTATACGGATTGAGTCCATCTGTTTAAAGTCCTTCTATAAATAAGTACACATCGTGAAGACCGACTGCCCGGTGAACGGGCAGTACGGCAGGATGCTATTATAACATTCTGGACACAAAGCGTATCCACAAAATAATGCACAGGTTATACACAATCGGTTGGTCTGCACATGTGGATACTGTCGATAATGTGGACAGCGTCAGTCTTTCAGCAGATCTTCTCCGACTTCAACAATATTTCCCGCTCCCATGGTGATCAGCAGATCGCCTTCAGAGAGCTGTGATTTCATATACTCCTCAAGGGCGGGGAAGGTGTCATAGTATTCGGCCTTCGTGCCGCGCTCTTCGATCAGCTTGCGCAGATCGTCAGAGGAGATGCCGAGTGTGTCGGTTTCTCTGGCAGGATAAATCTTTGCCAGTACAACGTGGTCGGCAAGAGAGAGTGCTTCGGCAAACTCCGGAAGCAGTGCCTTTGTTCTGGTGTAGGTGTGCGGCTGGAAGGCAACCCACAGCTTCTTGTGCGGGTAGTTGGCAGCTGCCTTCAGAGTAGCTGCAATCTCTGTCGGGTGGTGCGCATAGTCATCAATGATGGTCGCGCCCTGCAGGCTGCCCTTGTATTCGAAACGGCGGTCGGTTCCTGTATAGGAAAGGATACCCTTTCGAATGGTCTCGGCATCAATCTTCAGAAGGCGAGCGAGCGCAATGACAGTCAGCGCGTTGGAAACATTGTGAATGCCCGGGACCTTCAGAGAGAAGGAGCCGATGGCAGTACCGCGCTCCACACAGGTGAAGGAGGCAAAGCCGTTCTTATCAAAGGCGATGTCTGCGGCTGTGTAATCTGCATCTTCTTTCAGACTGCAGGTGACAAGATTGCAGTTCAGTCCGTCGACAACGGCATGATAAGTCGGGAAATCCTTCGAGACAATCAGTGTGCCGTCTTCCGGAAGAATCTGTGCAAACTTATGGAAGCTTGCAGCGATGTCATCAATGTCCTTGAAGAAGTCGAGATGATCCGCATCGACGTTGAGGATGATTTCGATCTTCGGAAGGAAGGAGTGATAACTGTTGGTATATTCGCAGGCCTCTGTGATGAAGGTCTGTGACTTGCCGATGCGGATGTTTCCGCCGATGGACGGAAGGATGCCGCCGACTGAAATCGTGGGATCCATATCAGCCTGCATGAGCACGTGAGATGCCATGGAGGTGGTGGTTGTTTTGCCGTGTGTTCCGGCAACCGCAATCGGGGTGTCGTAGTTGCGCATCAGCTCGCCGAGCAGTTCGGCACGGGTAAGCATCGGGATGCCCATCTCATGAGCGGCGCGCCACTCCGGATTGTCCGGGTGAATTGCAGCGGTGTAGACGACACAGTTGATGTCGGCGTTGATGTTCCCGGCAGCCTGACCGATCATGATCGTGGCGCCCTTATCTTCCAGGCTCTTTGTCAGAGGAGATGCCTTGGCATCTGATCCGGAGATACGGAATCCTGCATCCAGAAGAATTTCGGCAAGACCGCTCATGCTGATACCGCCGATTCCAATGAAATGAAGGTATTCCGGTTTATGAAAATCAATCTGATACATAGTAGTCTCCGTATATTTTCCTATTAAATATGATTTCGGCGCTGCAAAATGCAGCTGACCATTGTGACGCGGATTTCTGTGCGCTTTTGCACATATGAAATCCTACAATAGACACGGAATAAGTATAGCATAAATCCTGAAAAGCGGAACAGTGTCTGCTAATCCGAATATGAAGCGAATAAATGTAAAAGAGTTGTGAATTTTTTTATTCAGATTGTATCGGCGGGGGTCTCAGAGACGGATAAGATGTTCACTAATCGGAAACAGTATGTTATAATTCTAAAGACATAATTGCTTTTTTACTAATCGATGAGGTGAACTTATGATCAAGAAAGAAATGATCGCCATGCTTCTTGCCGGCGGCCAGGGAAGCCGGCTTGGTGTCCTGACGGACAACGTGGCAAAACCAGCTGTATCTTTCGGCGGAAAGTACAGGATCATCGACTTTCCTCTCAGCAACTGTATCAATTCAGGCATCGACACAGTCGGTGTTTTGACGCAGTACAGACCCCTTCGCCTGAATACGCATATCGGAATCGGAATCCCATGGGATCTGGACAGGAATGTCGGCGGCGTTACCGTACTTCCTCCATATGAAAAAATCGGCAATACCGACTGGTATACAGGGACGGCCAATGCCATCTATCAGAACTTCGAGTACATGGAGCAGTTTAATCCTGACTACGTTCTGATTCTCTCAGGAGACCATATTTACAAGATGGATTATGAAGTCATGCTTGACTATCATAAGGCCAATAAAGCTGATGTCACGATCGCAGTCATGCCGGTGCCGATGGAGGAGGCTTCCCGCTTCGGTATCATGGTGACGGACGAGACGGGCAGGATCACAGAGTTCCAGGAAAAACCGGAACATCCGGTCAGCAACCTCGCATCTATGGGTATCTACATCTTCAGCTGGCCTGTCTTAAAGGATGCGCTCCTGAAGCTGAAGGATCTGTCGGATCTCGATTTTGGAAAGCATGTACTTCCTTACTGCCGCGAGAATGATATGAGGCTCTTCGCCTATGAGTTTAACGGCTACTGGAAGGATGTCGGAACGCTTGGCTCATACTGGCAGGCAAATATGGAGCTGATTGATGTGATTCCGGAATTCAACCTCTATGAGGAGTTCTGGAAGATTTACACCAGAGGCGACATTATCCCGCCTGATTACATTGCGGAAAATGCAGTTGTCGACAAATGCATCATCGGTGACGGCGCAGAGATTCTCGGAGAAGTTTACAGCTCCGTAATCGGACCCGGCGTCAGAATCGAAGAAGGTGCGGTGGTCAGAGACTCGATCATCATGCAGGAGACGACGGTTGGACGCGGTGCAAGAGTAGACCGTGCCGTGATTGCACAGAACGTGACAATCGGAGAAGGTGCGGAGCTCGGCGTCGGTAAAGAAGCACCGAATGTATATAATGAAAGCGTTTATGCATTCGGACTGGTAACAGTAGGAGAGAATTCAGTGATTCCACCGGGCGTGAAGGTCGGCAGAAATACGGCAATTCTCGGTCAGACAACACAGGAGGATTATCCGGACGGCGCGCTTGCAAGCGGCGGCGCAATCATCAAGAATAATGAGAAGGACGGTGAGGACTCATGAGGGCAGTAGGAATCATTCTGGCGGGCGGCAACAATAACCGCATGAGGGAGCTATCCAACAAACGTGCGATCGCAGCAATGCCGATGGCGGGAAGCTACAGATCCATCGATTTCGCACTTTCCAATATGACGAATTCTCATATTCAGAAGGTGGCTGTGCTGACACAGTACAATGCAAGGTCACTGAACGAACATCTGAGCTCTTCAAAGTGGTGGGACTTCGGAAGAAAGCAGGGAGGACTCTTCCTCTTTCCGCCGACGATTACCAATAAGAACAGCTGGTGGTACCGCGGTACGGCAGATGCAATCTATCAGAACCTGAACTGGCTGCGCTCCAGTCACGAGCCTTATGTTGTCATCGCCTCAGGCGACGGAATCTACAAACTGGATTATAATAAGGTACTTGAATATCACATCGCAAAGCGTGCGGACGTCACAGTCGTCTGCACGGAATGCAAGGGAGATGACATCAACCGTTTCGGTGTTCTGAAGATGAATGAGGACTGCCGGATCGAGGAGTTTGATGAAAAGCCCATGGTATCCAGGTCCAATGTCATCTCGACGGGCATCTATGTCATCCGCCGCAGACAGCTGATCGAAATGATTGAGCGCTGCGCACAGGAGGACAGAGCAGATTTCGTAAAAGACATTCTGATCCGCTATAAGGATCTGAAACGAATCTATGGCTATAAGATCAATGAGTACTGGAGCAATATTTCAACAGTAGAATCTTATTACCAGACCAACATGGACTTCCTGAAACCGGAGGTCCGGGACTATTTCTTCAGAAAGGGTCCGACGATTTACACCCGTGTGGATGATAATCCGCCGGCGAAATTCAATCCGGGATGTACGGTGAAGAACAGCCTTGTTGCTTCGGGCTGCATCATCAACGGTACGGTTGAGAATTCCGTCATCTTCAAGAAGGTGTTTATCGGAAATAACTGTCACATTAAAAACTCAATCATTCTGAACGACGTATATATCGGGGACAACACTCACATAGAAAACTGCGTAGTTGAAAGTCGTGACACAATCAGGGCGAATTCCTATCACTGCGGAGAAAATGGCATAAAGATCGTCATCGAAAAAAACGAACGTTACGTCATATAACCATGAACACTCCGTTCTCTCAGTAGAATGTGTGTAATAAAGAAACAGAGAGGGAAAAGATATGAATATCACTGATGTCAGAGTTCGCAAGGTATCAAAAGAAGGTAAAATGAAAGCAGTTGTTTCAATTACCATTGATGACGAATTCGTTGTACATGACATCAAAGTAATCGAAGGTGAGAAGGGACTCTTTATTGCCATGCCGAGCCGTAAGGCAGCAGACGGTGAGTACAGAGATATCGCACATCCGATCAATTCGGAGACACGTGCTGAGATCCAGGACATCATCCTTGGCAAATATGAAGAAACACTTGCATTCGAGGCGGCTGAAACTGAGACTAACGGAGAAGAGGCATAAAATTCAGTGAGCGTGCGGAGTGATCCGTACGAATTTACCGGGCCGGACGGCAGAAGCTGTCCGGCCCGGAATTTTTTTGAAACAGGGGAAGTTCCTTTGGGGGGGGTCTGTGACAAAAAGCGTGCAGGACCGGAAAAGTGATTTGGAGAATAGAAAAGACCTGCTCCCGAAGAGGAGAGCAGATCTTTTGGATTTAAAGAAAAAACCGTCACACAAATGTGTGACGGTTCATGCGCCTCCGGGGGCTCGAACCCCGGACACCCTGATTAAGAGTCAGGTGCTCTACCAACTGAGCTAGAAGCGCTTTTTGTGTGCCCTCGTTGAGCACGGTGGTTATTATAAATGCGGACGCTGCAAAATGCAAGTGTTTTTTGGAAAAAATAAAAAACGCCGATTGTAAAATGAAGTTGCACACTTAATACAAAAAATGATCCACAGGTTCC
>JAUNAG010000001.1:0-52155 GCA_030527685.1 Lachnospiraceae bacterium
TGAGCAAAAAAAGCCATGGAGCGAAAGCGACAGGGCGATTTGCGAATGCAGGCGGCGATTGCGGGAATGCGAAGCATGGAGCAATCGACTTTTAGAAGGAGAAGAGCATATCAAGTCCCGCGGTGCGGGAATGCGAAGCATGGAGCAATCGACTTTTAGAAGGAGAAGGACATATCAAGTCCCGCGGTGCGGCCATGACGGAGTCATGCTGGTATTTTTAACGTACAGCTCAGGCGGTAAAGTAGTCATATCAGAAAGGGAAATAACAACAGAAAAAGAAAGAAGAACAGCAGGAAGGGAGAACAAGATATGAGCAGGCTGTATTTTACGCTGACCGGATGCAATCACTATTACGGAACGGATTTTTTAAAAAAGGGCATGACGCTGAAGCTGAAAAAAGAGCCCGATAACGACTACGACAAAGAGGCGATTCAGGTAAAGCTTGAAGGTCTGGGAAAGATCGGCTATGTTGCAAACAGCACCGCCACAGTGAAGGGTGATGACTCCTTGTCAGCCGGCCGTTTGTATGACAAAATTGGGAAAAAGGCCAAAGCAAAGGTCGTACTTTTGCTTGCAGGCGGCGCCATCTGTGAAATCACAAAGACAGGACTTAAGTAAGTCCGGAACTGCATCTGCTGCAGCGCTGCCTTTTTAAAGCTGTACATAAGGAAGGGCAGGATATGTCGAGAGGAAGCAATCAGAAACTGAAGCTCAGCTATCTGACCAGAATCATGCTGGCAAAGACCGACGAGGAACACGGTCTTACGATGCCGCAGATTCAGGCGGAACTGGAACGAATGGGTGTCACTGCCGAGCGGAAAAGCATTTATACAGATCCGGTTTCCCAATTCCTACTGCGGTATTTTTATCGACCGGTTTGGAAAGGATATTACGTTTTTTCCGGTTGATGAAGGCCACAGCAGACTGTCTGTGGACGTGGCAGTCAGCAATCAGTTCTTCGGATGGATCTTTGCGCTCGGTCCGGAGGTGAAGGTGGAAGGGCCGGAAGAGGTAACAGAGCAGATAAAAAAAGCTGCGGAGGCATTTATCAAAAATTATTGATCAGGGCTGCCCCCGCACTTCAGATGGAAGGATGGATGAATGCCGTATCCTGTGGGCGCAGGGTGCGGCATTGTTGTCAGTTTGTTTTTGCGAAAAATGCAAGTGCAATCGCACCGGGGCCGACATGGGTTCCGATGGCTGCCCCCAGATGAGAGATGCGCAGGCAGTCCTCGTGACCGCGCCACAGGCTTTCGCTGTCTTTGATATATTTCTGCAGAAAGGTATCGGTCAGGCCGGTATAACCGAGACCCAGCGGGCGGGTAAAATCAATGCCCGGAGTGCTGCTGATCTCCTTCATCAGATAGTTATTTACATTCCTGGAGCCGCGAGCCTTGCCGATTAAGGCAACCTTGCCGTCCAGAACGGAGACAACGGGCTTGATAGAGAGCATACCGCCTACAAAGGCTGCCGTACTTGAGATGCGGCCGCCTTTTTTGAGATATTCAAGAGAATCCAGAACGGCGATGATGTGCATATCCTGTTTTTCACGTTCCAGCTGTTCGGCAAGTTTTCCGGCATCTGTCTCGCCTTCCTGCAGAAGTTCCAGGGCGCGCAGGACCAGAGTCTGTTCTCCGACGGATACGCTCATACTGTCGATGACGAAGACTTTGCCCGGATAATCTGCAGCGGCGACCATCGCACTCTGCCAGGTTCCGGAAACATGAGCGGAGATCGTAATGGCCAGAACAGAGTCACCTGCGTCGATCGCTTCCTGAAAGGCTTCCTGAAAAGCGGCGGGAGAGACCAGACTGGTGGCGGGAAGCTCATCACTTTCAATCAGTTTCTCATAGAATTCTACGGGACTTAAGGTTACGCGGTCCAGATATTCGTCTTCTCCGAAACGCACGGACATAGGCAGTACGGTGAGATTCGGGAAGTTCTCTGCGGTGATATCCGAAGCGGAATCAGTGATAATACGGATCTTATTCATTGATATCGGGAATTCCTTTCTTACTGAGTTCGCGAAGATTGGAAACAATGGAATCAAGGGAGGCATAGAAGATCTCCCGGTGCTCCGGGGAGAGATCTTTACCGGCGATATTGACAGCTAAGGCAGCGCGCTGTTTCACAGCGTCAGCAATGCGCAGACCTTCATCAGTCAGCCGGTAGATGCCGTTATAAAGATGCTGATGAGAGCCCTCTTTAACGACCAGCCCTTTTGTCTCCATCAGAGCCAGCATGCGAGAGACATCTGCTTTATCTCTACCGCTGTATTCGCAGAGCTGAGATGCGGTCAGGCCTTCCGGGTGGCTGCTGGAGAGCAGTGAAAAGTAGAGAGCATGAGAGGATTTCAGATCATGTTTCAGCATCTCTTCGGTGGTCAGCTTTTTTAAAAAGCGGTTGATTTCATTATTGGCAAGAGAAAAACGTTCGAATCGATCGATCATTTTTGTTCCTCCTGAGAATTTTCAATTTGTTGAAAAATCAACAAGTATGGTTTAACAAAAAGATGTTGAAATGTCAACAAGTTTTGCGAGGAAATTTTAAAACAGGAAAATCACAATAAACAGGAAGCGCGTAAGCAGTGACATTGGAGAAAAGTAAGAGCAGCTGTCCCGGAAAAGGACAGCTGCTCGCTGTGTCTGTAAGAGAATATATGAAATTTATAAGCTGCGAAGCGGAGTTTATTCTGCTTCAACTGCCACGATTCGGCCCTGGCCGTAAGGCTCGGCGTAATCATCAGCCACAACGCCGCCCAGTGTGCCGGTGATGTAGTCGATCAGAACCTGGTTGTCGAGCTTTACAGATTCCTGAAGAACGTTGCAGCCCTGGAACATGGTGTAGCCGTCGCCGTTGTTCAGAAGCATGTAATCGTGAGATGCCAGTGTGTAGGTCTTTTCAAGATCGAGCGGTTCGCCGCCGACCATGACGTTCTGTACACGATAATCGCCGTCGACACCTGTAAAGAGACCGTTTTCATCGCTTGTGCAGGAGGTTTCGATATCGGTGTGAATCTCATAGGTCAGACCTGCAACCTGCAGGAAGCCGCCGTTTTCTTCAGGAACAACACGTGCTCCCCATTCGAGTGCATCCAGAACCTGCTGGCCGGTGACTTCGATCACGGTCATCATATTTCCGAACGGATGAACCTTGAGAATTTCTTCATACGTGATATCTCCGGCAGGGATGCTGACGCGGATACCGCCGCCGTTGACGAAGGCAATATCGGCACCGGACTGATCCAGATAAGCATCTGCGCAGAGGTCACCGAGATTGGTTTCTGCATTGCGGATGATGCGGATCGGATTGCCTTCAGCTGTCTTTGCTTCCGGATCGTTGATGGTCAGATCCACACTTGTCTTTGCAACGACTTCATTCAGCTTTTCGTCCAGATTTGCACGTGCCTGTGAGACCGGCTCGCTGAGTGCGTTGTCGAGTCCCAGGAGGGCAGGAGCGGACACATCATTTGTCCAGGAATAGAGACCGTTGGACAGGGAACCGTCTTCAGCTGAAATGCGGATGTAGCCGACGCCCTGCATCTTGGTGCCGCAGCCGGAGCGGAGAACATCTTCGCCGTCCTTGTTCTGCATGGTTACCTGATCAGTGTCGTGGCTGTGGCCGTCGACCATTGCATCGATGCCTGTTGTGTTCGAAAGAACATCTGCATAGGTCCACGGAGCGCATTCTGCTTCATTGCCGAGATGGCCCATCAGAATGACATAGTCGGCACCGTCTGCTCTCGCATCATCGACTGCAGTCTGCACTGCCGAATAGAGAGCCTCGCCGGTATCGTCCTGCATGAAACCGTAGATGAAGTTGCCGTCGTCATCCATGAAATACTTCGGAGTGGAGGTAACGAGGGTCTTCGGAGTGGTGACACCGACGAAGGCAATTCTTGCGTCATCGATATCGAAGATCACATAGGGGTCAAAGACCAGCTCGCCGTCCTTATTGAAGTTGCAGCTGATATAGGGGAATTCCGCAAGTTCGGTGAGCTCCAGGAAACGATCCATGCCGTAATCGAATTCATGATTTCCCGGAATAGCGACGTCATACTGCAGGGCGTTCATCAGGGTAATGATTTCCTCGCCCTTACTCATCGTTCCGATCGGCTCGCCCTGGATGGAGTCGCCGTCATCGACGAGCAGCACAGTATTTCCGGCAGCCTGCAGATTGGCAGCAATGCTTTCCAGTCCTACATAGCCCCAGTTCTGATCGATTCCGCAGTGCACGTCGCTGGTGAAAAGAACAATGACATCCTGAGAAAGACCGGTGGACTCTGCGTCCGCCGCAAAGACCGGTGCGGTGCAGAGCATGGAGAGAGACAAGATGACAGGTAGAAACTTTTTCATAGGCAGCTCCTTTCTTGAATAGTATGCTCGTTTTGCGGGCGACTTTTGAATTGGCATATAAAATTGCCTGTCTTTATATTATAGTGCGTCAATTCAAAACGGTAAATATGAAGAAGATGAATATTATTTATAGAGATGTTGAAGATTTGACTCCTTTGTGTTTCTGCTATGATAGCCGGATAGGGTGGATAGAAAATGCAGCGGAGGACGGGAAGCTGATGAAATCGAAAAATATCTTCTACGGTTGGTACATTGTGGCGGCAACCTGGTTTATTTATCTTGCGCTGACTTCTGTCACGACTTATGGCGGCAGCGTCGTCACAACGCATCTGGTTCTCGACCGAGGGTGGAGCGAGAGCATTGTCGGTTACCAGAATGCATTCCTTTATGCAGCAATAGCAGTTGTCTCGATACCGACAGGTGTACTCGCACGTAAAAAGGGTGTGAAATTTCTGTACATCATAAGCGCACTTCTTGGCGGAGGCACCTGTATCTTATTCTATCTGACCAATGTGCCTTATCTGCTTTACATCGGTGCTTACTTCTTTTTTGGAAGCAGTATTGCGATGGGGGGACATGTGACCGCACCGGTTATGATGGATTCCTGGTTTGACCGCAGAAAGTCACTGGCGATGGCTATTGTTATGACAGGAGGAGGGATCGGAGGTTTCTTCATCCCGCAGGTGGTGGAGAAACTTTATTCGGCCTTTGATGCAAGAACGTGCTGGCTGTTTATGGGAATTGTGGAACTGGCTGCACTGGTACCGATTATACTGGTGGAACGCAATTCGCCGCAGGAAGTCGGAGAGGTTCGCGATGGTATTGAATGGAATAAGAACCATTCGAGGCCGGCAGATGCGAAAAAGCCGGCAGCAAAGTCACATATGACGCTGTCAGAGGCCTGCCGCACCGGAACTTTTGTAAAAATTGCTGTGAGCAATACGGCTTTCCGCATTGCACAGAACGTGTTTATGGCCTATGCAATGCTTCACATGATTCATAAAGGACTTCCGTCAGCAGCGGCAGTAACAGTTATCTCCTGCTCCAATATTTTAAATATGACGGGAAGACTGTCGGTACCGTTTATCGAAAAGCTTGGCATAAAGAAAAATGCAATTGCAGCCGGCAGCTTTTCACTCATGCTGATCGGTCTGCTGCTTTTTGCATTTTCAGAAAAAATCATGATACTGCTGCCGGCAGGCGGCATGGCCGGTTTTGCCACCGGAATCATGATGACACTCGCTCCGCTCCTTCTTTCGGAATACGGAGAAGAGGCCTATTTCAGTGAGCAGTACGGAATGCTGAATACCATTTCATTTGCCTGCATGATTGTGACACCGCTTCTTGTGTCGGGATCGGCCTCTCTGTTCGGCGATTATAAGCCGACTTTCCTTGTACTGGCAGCTGCCTGCGGCGTATCGGCCCTTCTTTCCGGCACACTGAAGCGGAAGGCTGTGCAGTAAAAAGATAAAAACAAAAAGATCCGGAAACCCGCGGTGGTTTCCGGATCTTTTTATGAGTATGCAAAATCCATAGATCCTCTTATGGTCGAGAGCATGGGAGAGTTGAAGTCCGCTTGCAGACTTTGTCCGGGAACTTAAGATTTCAGTTCCGTATACTCCTCCAGGCAGAGATTTTTGCTTTTCATCTCTTTTGCGGCCTCGACTCCGACATAGCGGTAGTGCCAGGGCTCGTTGGAGATGCCGGTGATGTCGATCTTGTCCTCGGCATAGCGCTTTACGAAGCCGTACTCATCGGAATGCTCATACAGCCAGGCATAAAGTGCCTGTGTGCCTTCCTCGGAGGAATCGGAATTGATGTCGACGGCAAGTCCCAGTTCATGCTCGCTTGTGCCGGGAAGTGCGACGTAGTCGCGGGTCAGTTTTTCAGCTTCTTCCTGTGATTTTCCTTCATCGAGATAGCGCTGAATGCGCTCATCATAGAGTTTCTGCTGATCTTCGGTGGTGCGGTAGCCTTCCCGGACAAAAAGCGAGAGTCCTTCACTGCGGGCCGCATCGAACATGGCCTGCAGGGAGGGATAAATTCTCCGGTCAATCTTCCTGCCGTTCGAAAGCTCCAGAAGGTCTACGGTGTATCCGTCCGGCACGGGATGTGAGGTATTAACCAGAAGCAGTGCCCAGTCATTTTCGGAGGCTGAAGCCGCAGAACCGCCGGTCTGATTTGTGTCTGCAGGAGTCGGGGTAAGGGTCGAAACAGCTGCAGCAGCTGCCGGATCTGATGCAGGGGAGGCGTCTGATGTAACAGCTGTTCCTGCAGCATCCGGACTGCCGGATGTATTTCCCGAAACGGAAGTTTCGGAGACTGCAGTGGTCGGGACAGTGCCGACAATGCGCGCGCTGTCAGCAGCCTGCTCTCTTCGGATGAATACAAGACATAGAATGCTGAGAACGAGTATCAGGCTCAGGCAGAGGATCAGAATCGGTGCATTGCTTCTGTATACAGGCTTTCTTTTTCTTCTCTTCTTCATAATTGCCCCTATAAATCCGGCTGCAGGCGACTCCTGATTTTATGAGTCGATAGCAGCTGGTCTCCTTTCGATTAAGCAGGAAAGCAGCGGTTTTATAAATTGTCATTTCATTATAGCAGGAAGGGAGAGGAAGTGTGCAATTAACTTCTATGTAAAGTTCTTTACATAGAAGTTAATTGACAAACGAAAAACTTCTGTGTAAAGTTCTTTACATAGAAGTTTGTACGTGAGGGAAAAAATATGGAATTTATGATCCGGCAGGATATTGATAGTGTTCTGGAAATCACAGATTCAACGATGGAGGAACTGGCGCAGGAGCTTGGAGTAAGCAGGGCAACAGTCAGCAGCTGGGTTAATCGTAAGAGCCGTGTTTCCGAGATGCATATGGATGTATTTTATCAATATGCATACAGAAAAGGGATTAGATTAAACAAGATAAAAGAACAATTTTATCGCGAGGATATAGTGCATCAGGATGAGTTGCTGCTTTTTCACGGAGCCAAAACAGGGATAGACGGGAAGCTGAGACTTGATTGTAATAAAAGAATTAACGATTTCGGAAATGGATTTTATTGCGGAGAAAGTCTGGAACAATCATCCATGTTTGTGGCAACTCATCCGAAGTCATGCCTCTATATGCTGAAGTTCCGTCCGGCGCAGCTGAAATGCAAAAGTTATGGAGTTGACCGGGAATGGATGCTGACAATTGCGTATTTCAGAGGAAGACTGGAAGAGTATCAGGATACAGAAACTGTAAGAAAGCTGGCAGCAGCGACAGAAAACGTTGATTATATAGTGGCTCCGATTGCTGATAACCGGATGTTTGAAATCATAGACAGCTTCATTGACGGTGAAATAACGGATGAGCAGTGTCGGCATTGCCTGTCTGCAACAAATCTCGGTATGCAGTATGTTTTTGTGAGTGAAAAGGCATTGGCCGGAATAGAACTGCTGGAGCGGTGTTATCTGACTGAGCAGGAAAAAGAAGAGTATCTGAATGCGAGACAGGAAAGTTTCAGGATGAATATGGATAAAGTGAAGCTTGCCAGAAGACAGTACAGAAATCAGGGTGAATATATAGAGGATATTGTAAAGTGAAAAAAATAGATTCGTTAGGTTTGAAAATGTGTGCTTATCAGGCGGAACTGTTTGAAGAATCATTGAAGCAGACCGCATGCAGCTCCAGAATCTTCATTCGCCGGTTTATGAATTCAGAGCTTGCAAAACGCATGGATCATACGGGATTTTTGTTTGATTCACTTGCCATAAGCGATGCACTCGAAGAAATCGAAATGCAGTATGGAGAGAGTGCATACGGAAAAGAAAAATTCAGTACTGAAGAAATATACTGGATCGGCTATATTTATCGATACTGGAGTTACGTCAGCGGAAAGTCCAGCAGGCAGCTTTATAAGCAGATAAAACCGGAAAAACTTCGCAGACTGTATTATCCGTATCATTCGCTTGACCCGCTTCAGGCAATAGAAAGAATAGAGGAGACGAGCGGATCGGAGGCAGGAAAAGAGATGGATGATATTGCAAAAGGAGTGATGATACTGCGCAAAGTAAGAATGAAAGATAAGCTGAAAGCCACTTGATTTTGACATGGAAAAAGCTCATATTATGAATATTTTTAAAAAATTGAACGATATTTAATACAAAAAGATTCTTGACAATGAAAAAAGAATCAGGCATAATACACCGCATGAAAAGCAAAGGCGCTTTGAACAATGATTGTTCAAGGCGCCTCTTTTTTTGGTTTTGTGGGTATGCGCAGCTCGCAAAGCACGAATGAGTAAAGGAGAAGAAGACAATGTCAGTTGTTGAAAACTATGGAAGTCTGGTATTTAACGATCGCGTCATGAAGAATAAGCTGCCGAAGGATATCTACAAGGCACTTCGGAAGACGATCGATCAGAATACTCATCTCGAGCTTGAAGTTGCCAATGCGGTTGCGGTTGCCATGAAGGAATGGGCCGTTGATAACGGTGCAACGCATTACACCCACTGGTTCCAGCCGATGACAGGTACAACGGCAGAGAAGCATGACAGCTTTATCTCACCGACCAGCGAAGGCGAGATTCAGATGGAATTCTCCGGCAAGGAGCTGGTAAAGGGCGAGCCGGATGCATCCAGTTTCCCGTCCGGCGGTATCCGCGCTACATTTGAGGCGAGAGGATATACGGCATGGGATCCGACCTCACCTGCATTTATCAAAGATAAGACACTTTATATTCCGACAGCTTTCTGCTCCTACAGCGGTGAGGCACTGGATAAGAAGACACCGCTCCTGCGTTCTATGCAGGCACTGAGTGAATCGGCGGTCAGAGTACTGCACGGACTCGGCAATACCGAGGTGACCGGCGTGCTGACAACGGTCGGTCCGGAGCAGGAGTACTTCCTGATTGATAAGGAAGACTACAAGAAGCGCATGGATCTGATCTTCACGGGCAGAACACTTCTCGGCGCGATGCCGCCGAAGGGCCAGGAGATGGAAGATCATTACTTCGGTACACTGAAGCCCCGTGTTGCGGCTTTCATGCATGAGCTTGATGAGGAGCTGTGGAAGCTCGGCGTTCCGGCCAAGACCAAGCACAATGAAGTTGCGCCCTGCCAGCATGAGCTCGCTCCGGTCTTCGATACAACCAATGTTGCAGTCGATCACAACCAGCTGACGATGGAAATCATGAAGAAGGTTGCCGATAAGCACGGCTTTGTATGCCTCCTTCACGAGAAGCCGTTCGACGGAATCAACGGTTCTGGCAAGCACAACAACTGGTCCATGACCACGAATACAGGAGAAAACCTTCTGGAGCCGGGCAAGACACCGGCAGCCAATATTCAGTTCCTCGTATTCTTAACAGCTGTCATCGCAGCAGTTGACAATTATGCAGATCTGATGCGCCTCTCCGTTGCAAGTGCAGGCAACGATCATCGTCTGGGTGCCAATGAGGCACCGCCGGCTATCATCTCGATCTTCCTCGGCGATGAACTGACCAAGATTCTGGAGGCTATTGAGAAGGATGAGCTCTTCCAGAAGCAGGCGAAGGTCACCATGGATACAGGTGCAACCGTTCTGCCGCATTTCTTCAAGGATACGACAGACCGCAACAGAACATCACCGTTTGCATTTACAGGCAACAAGTTCGAGTTCCGTTCCCTTGGCTCTTCTCTTTCCGTTGCAGGTCCGAACATCGTTCTGAATACGGCAGTTGCCGAAGCACTGGATCACATCTATGAGAAGATTAAGGATACGGCACCGGAAGATCTGGAGCAGGTAGTTCGCGAACTCATCAGAGATGCGATTATCAGACACAAGAGAGTACTTTTCAACGGCAACGGCTACACAGATGAATGGGTAGAAGAAGCTGAGAAGAGAGGCCTCTACAACTATCGCTCGACACCGGATGCTCTTCCGGTTTTCATCGAGAAGAAGAACATCGATCTGTTCCTGAAGCATCAGGTATACACAGAGAGCGAGATCTATTCCAGATACGAGATCCTGCTTGAGGAATACAACAAGACACTTCATATCGAAGCAAAGACTTTGATGGAAATGCTGCAGCACCAGTTCCTTCCGGCTCTTTCAGCTGCAACAGACCGCTATGTCACACTGGCAGGCAAGAAGCAGGCACTTTCTGCTGATATTTCCTGCAAGGCAGAACTGGCACAGATCAGAAAGCTGACCGCATGGCTGGAGGATCTGACAGATAAGGCAGAGGTTCTGGCAGCGGATATCGAGAAGGCTGAGGCAATGGAGGATGAGCTCGCTCTGGCTCACTTCTATCAGAGAACAATCCTCACAGAGATGGAGGAAATCAGAGCAGTTGCGGATCAGGCAGAAACGGCTCTGCCGAAGGATTTACTTCCTTATCCGACTTATGCAGACATGCTGTTCTATGTCTGATTGATTAACAGAAACGCAAAGGCGCGTCCGATGGGAGCTTCAGGCTCCCGGTTCGGTACGCGCCTTTTTATTTGCGGCGATTGCGGGAATGTGAAGCATGAAGCAATCGATTATTTACATCTCGTACAGAAATACAGAGTCGTTACGAAGCGCGGCTGCATTACGAAAGGCCGGCTTACGAACACCTGCAGGTTTAAAACAGGGGGAAAGTTAATATGGGAGGAGAAATATTTGGAGTATGGTTCCTGATCGGAGCGGCGCTGGTGTTCTGGATGCAGGCAGGTTTTGCCATGGTGGAGGCTGGCTTCACCAGAGCAAAGAACTCCGGCAACATTATTATGAAGAATCTGATGGACTTCTGTATCGGTACAGTCGTATTCATCCTGATCGGTTTCGGTCTTCTCTTCGGAGAGGATGTGCTGGGATTTATCGGAAAGCCCGGCTTTGACATCTTTACATCTTACCAGGACTTTGACTGGTCCAACTTCGTATTCAATCTTGTGTTCTGTGCCACAACGGCAACAATCGTGTCAGGTGCCATGGCAGAAAGAACAAAGTTTATTTCCTATTGTATTTACTCAGCAGTGATTTCCGCTCTGATCTATCCGATCGAAGCACACTGGATCTGGGGCGGCGGCTGGCTTTCACAGCAGGGTTTCCACGATTTTGCAGGATCCTGTGCAATCCATATGGTCGGCGGCATCTCCGCAGTCATCGGTGCGAAGATCCTCGGTCCGCGTATCGGAAAGTTTGTAAAGGATCAGAACGGCAAGGTCGTGAAGGTAAATGCATTCCCCGGACACAACCTCCCACTTGGCGCCCTGGGCGTGTTTATCTTATGGTTCGGCTGGTACGGCTTCAACGGTGCGGCAGCCACAACACTTCCGCAGCTTGGTTCCATCTTTTTAACAACGACCATCGCACCGGCAATTGCAACGGTTGTCTGCATGATTGTGACCTGGGTCAAGTACGGTAAGCCGGATGTTTCCATGTGCCTCAACGCTTCCCTTGCAGGTCTGGTCGGTATTACGGCAGGCTGCGATGTGGTTGATGCACTCGGTGCAATCCTGATCGGCTGTGTATCCGGTGTTCTGGTTGTATTCGGTGTCTGGTTCCTCGACTTCGTTCTTCATATCGATGATCCGGTCGGTGCGGTTGCTGTACACTGCCTGAACGGTATCTGGGGAACACTGGCAGTCGGTCTGTTTGCAACAGCATCTGCTCCGGAATACGGCATTGCCGATGCGGCAGGTACACAGCTGACAGGTTTCTTCTACGGAGGCGGTGTGAAGCTGCTCGGTCTGCAGGCTCTCGGTGTACTGACCGTCGGTCTCTGGACAGTCGTGACGATTACAATTGCATTTGCAGTTATCAAAGCAACAATCGGACTTCGCGTGACGGAGGAAGAGGAAATCACCGGTCTTGATGCAACAGAGCATGGTCTGCCGAGTGCTTATGCAGGCTTCAGCATCATGGATATTGCAGGCACGATGGTGATGGAAGTAAACGAGAAGACACATCTCGGTGCCGAGGCAGAAGAGGTACAGAAGCCGGCTGAGGTGGTACAGGTTGTCAGACCGGCACAGGAAAGCGGCATGAGTAAGGTCGTCATCATTGCAAAGCTGTCCCGCTATGAGAAGCTGAAGAAAGCAATGAACGATCTGGGCGTCACCGGTATGACCGTAACGCAGGTAATGGGCTGCGGCGTACAGAAGGGTGCCGGAGAGAGATATCGTGGAGTTGAGATGGACCTGACTTTGCTTCCAAAGGTGAAGGTAGAAGTCGTGGTCGGCGAGATTCCGGTGGAACAGGTGGTGCAGGCAGCCAAGAGTGCGCTCTGCACAGGTCATATCGGCGACGGAAAGATCTTCGTCTATCCGGTTGACAGAGTAGTAAAGATTCGTACAGGTGAAGAGAATTTAGAGGCCTTGCTCGACGTGGAGTAATTCCGGAAAAACACAGGGAGCAGACCGGCTCCCTGTGTTTTGCGGTGCAGTCGCCTTGATGAAAGAGAAAGCCGCGAAGTGTGCAAAGGAGTTCGGGCGAAAGGCTTTGATGAAGTAATGAAGAATGAAGGAGAGATTCATATGAAGCAGACAACACTTTATGAGCCGTCATTCGAGCATGACAATTGCGGTATCGGCGCTGTTATCAATATTCACGGAAAAAAGAGTCATCAGATTGTTGCCGATGCCTTAAGCATTGTCGAGAATCTGGAGCATCGTGCGGGCAAGGATGCCTCCGGTGAGACGGGAGACGGCGTCGGTATTCTGACGCAGGTGCCGCATCTCTTCTTCAAGAAGATCTGTGCACAGCAGGGAATTGCGCTCGGAACGGAGAGAAGCTACGGCGTCGGTGTCTTCTTTTTCCCGCAGGATGAGCTGAAGCGCAGCCGGGCGAAGAAGATGTTTGAGATTATCGTGGCAAAGGAAGGCCTGCATTTCCTCGGATGGAGAGAGGTGCAGACGGATGAGACGGTGCTGGGAGAAAAGGCACTGGCAGCAAAGCCGGTGATCTTCCAGGGCTTTATCGAGCGGCCGGCAGCCTTTGCGGATGACCTTGCATTTGACAGAAGACTGTATATCGTCCGCCGTATCTTCGAGCAGAGCAATGAGAGCACCTATGTGCCGTCGCTGTCCTGCAGAACAATTGTGTATAAGGGCATGTTCCTTGTCGGACAGCTGCGCACCTTCTTTACCGATCTGCAGGATGAGGACTATGTTTCCGCAGTCGCACTGGTGCATTCCCGTTTCTCCACCAACACCAATCCGAGCTGGCTGCGTGCACATCCGAACCGTCTGATCGTGCATAACGGTGAGATTAATACGATTAAGGGAAATGTCGACAAGATGCTGGCACGTGAGGAGACAATCTCGACGGGCTGCTTCACCGAAGAGGAACTGGAGGAAGTACTTCCGATTATTTCGGCAGAGGGCTCGGATTCGGCAATGCTGGACAATGCGCTGGAATTCATGATGATGGGCGGTATGGATCCGGTTCTTGCCGCAATGGTTCTGATTCCGGAGCCGTGGGAGCACAACGATACAATTTCACAGGAGGAACGCGATTTCTATCAGTATTATGCCACGATGATGGAGCCGTGGGACGGACCGGCATCGATTCTGTTCTCGGACGGCGATGTGGTCGGTGCGATTCTGGACCGCAACGGTCTCAGACCGTCCCGTTACTATATTATGGATGACGGCAGACTGATTCTTTCCTCTGAAGTTGGCGTGCTGCCGCTTGCTGAGGAGCATATTCTTAAAAAAGAGCGTCTGCATCCGGGCAAGATGCTGGTCGTGGACATGAAGAAGGGTGTTGTGCTTGCGGATGAACAGCTGAAGGAGCGCTACGCCAATAAGGAGCCGTACGGCGAATGGCTGGATCGCAGCCTGCGGAAGCTGTCAGAGCTGAAGATTCCGAATGAGAAGGTGGAGAGCTATTCCAAAGAGCAGCTTTCCCGCCTGCAGAAGGCTTTCGGCTACAGCTATGAGGATTATATGGAAGATATCTTCCGTATGGCCTGTGACGGAAAGGAGCCGATCGGCTCAATGGGAACGGATACGCCGATTGCCGTTCTCTCAAAGCAGAACCAGCCGCTGTTCGGTTATTTTAAGCAGCTGTTTGCCCAGGTGACCAATCCGCCGATTGATGCGGAGCGCGAAAAGATTGTGACGGCTACCACGGTTTATGTTGGCAAGAACGGAAATCTGCTGAAAGAAAGCCCGGAAAACTGCCGCGTCCTGCGAATCGGCAATCCGATTCTTTCGGATCTGGATATTCTGAAGATGAAGCGGATGGACCAGGATGGCTTCAAGGTGGCAGTGGTTTCTCTCTGCTACTACAAGAGCACTTCGATTGAAAAGGCTCTGAAGCATCTCTTTGTGCAGGTGGACAGAGTATATAAGGAAGGTGCCAATATTGTCATCCTTTCCGACCGCGGTGTGGATGAGAATCATGTGGCGATTCCGTCTCTTCTGGGTGTATCTGCCGTACACAGCCATCTCGTTGAGACAAAGAAATGCATGGCGATGTCTCTGATTCTGGAGTCGGCTGAGCCGAAGGGCGTTCATGACTTTGCGGCACTTCTCGGCTACGGTGCAAGCTGCATCAACCCGTATCTGGCACATGCCTCTATTGCGGAGCTGATTGAGGAAGGCCGTCTGGAGAAGGATTATTATGCGGCCTGTGCCGATTATGACAAGGCTGTCCTTTCCGGCATTGTCAAAATTGCCTCCAAGATGGGAATCTCAACCATTCAGTCTTACCAGGGCAGCCGGATCTTCGAAGCACTCGGCATCTCGGAAGAGGTGACGAAGAAGTATTTCCCGGGCACGGTATCCAGAATCGGCGGTCTGACGCTGGAGGATATCGCGGAGCGGGTAGACAGACAGCATTCCAGAGCATTTGACCCGCTTGGACTTTCAGTGGATGAAACACTGGATTCTGTCGGCCGCCACAAGATGCGTGCGGGCGGAGAGACACACCGCTATCGTCCGGAGACGATTCACATGCTGCAGCAGGCTTCCCGACTCGGCGATTATGAGAAATTCAAGACCTATACGGCAATGGTGGATGATGAGCAGTCAGGCTACATCCGCAGTCTTATGGAGTTTAACTATCCGGAAAGCGGTGTGCCGCTGGAGGAAGTTGAGCCGGTTGAGAGCATTGTAAAGAGATTCAAAACAGGTGCGATGTCCTACGGTTCCATCTCCGAGGAGGCACATGAAACACTGGCGATCGCGATGAACCGGCTGCACGGCAAGTCCAACAGCGGTGAGGGCGGCGAGAGTGATGAGCGTATCGCAAGTGCGGGCAGCAAGGCAGACCGCAGCTCGGCGATCAAGCAGGTGGCAAGCGGCCGCTTCGGTGTCACCAGCAAATATCTGATCAGTGCGAAGGAGATTCAGATCAAGCTTGCACAGGGTGCAAAGCCCGGTGAGGGCGGTCACCTTCCGGGCAAGAAAGTTTATCCGTGGGTAGCGAAAACCAGACATTCCACGCCGGGCGTAAGTCTGATTTCCCCGCCGCCTCACCATGATATTTATTCGATTGAGGACCTGGCACAGCTGATTTATGACCTGAAAAATGCAAATGACAGAGCCAGGATTTCCGTGAAACTTGTTTCGGAAACAGGCGTCGGCACGATTGCAGCCGGCGTTGCGAAGGCGGGAGCAGGCGTCATCCTGATCTCCGGTTACGACGGCGGAACAGGTGCGGCACCGGTGAGCTCGATTCACAATGCCGGACTTCCGTGGGAACTCGGTCTTGCGGAGACACATCAGACACTGCTGCAGAACGGACTCCGGGAGCAGGTGATTCTGGAGACAGACGGAAAGCTGATGAGCGGACGCGATGTCGCCGTGGCAGCCATTCTGGGTGCAGAGGAGTTCGGCTTTGCGACAGCTCCCCTTGTCACACTCGGCTGCGTCATGATGAGAGTCTGCAATCTGGATACCTGTCCGATGGGTATTGCAACACAGAATCCGGAGCTCCGGAAGCGTTTTGCCGGAAAACCGGAATACGTAATGAATTTCATGACATTTATCGCAGAAGAACTTCGCGAATATATGGCCCGTCTCGGTGTGCGCAGTGTGGATGAACTCGTCGGACGCACGGATCTGCTCAAGAAGCGCACGGATCTGGAAGGTGCAGCGGAGAAGATCAGTCTGGACCGGATTCTGGGAGAACCGTCTGTTGAGACCATGGTTTATGACGGCAAGAAGAGCTTCCGCTTCGGACTCGAATCCAAGCAGGACGAGAGACTTCTTCGGACAAGCAAGGAGCTGGCAGCGGCAGTCAGAAACGGAAAGAAGACGAAGCTGAAGGTACAGCTTTCCAATATCGACCGGACCTTCGGAACACTGATCGGTGCCGAGATTACCAGAAAGCATCCGGACGGACTGCCGGAGGACAGCATTGTCATTGAGGCAAACGGTGCTGGCGGACAGAGTTTCGGTGCATTTATTCCGCAGGGTCTGACCATGAAGCTTACAGGTGACAGCAATGACTACTTCGGTAAGGGTCTGTCCGGCGGCAAGCTGATTCTTCACGCACCGCAGAATGCACACTATGATGCCGAAAATAACGTGATTGTCGGCAACGTGGCACTGTATGGTGCAACCGGCGGTGAGGCCTATGTGGCAGGTATGGCCGGTGAGCGCTTCTGCATCCGCAACTCCGGAGCAAAGGCCGTTGTCGAAGGTGTCGGCGAGCACGGCTGCGAATATATGACAGGCGGCGTGGCCGTCATTCTGGGACCGACAGGCAAGAACTTTGCAGCCGGCATGAGCGGCGGTGTGGTCTATGTCTATGACGAACACAACCGTCTGTACAGAAATCTCAATAAGAGCATGGTACAGATGGATGCTGTGGAGAATAAGAGTGATGTGGCACAGCTGAAGCAGCTGCTGGAAAAGCATTATGAATACACGGCATCAAAGAAGGCAAAAGCGATTCTGGATGATTTCAGGGAGGAACTTCCGCGCTTTAAGAAGATTATTCCGACTGATTATAAGAAAATGCTTGCTCTGACGGAGGAAGGCATCGAGAACGGCATGAGTCTTGCAGACGCGCAGATTGAAGCATTCAGCAGACTGACAGGTCAGGTTTCAAAAGGAGGCAGATGATGGGAAAAGCCACAGGATTTATGGAATATGAGAGACGCTGCGGCAGAAGCCGGCTGCCCGAAGATCGAACAACTACATTTGAAGAATTTCATGAATGGCTTCCGGAGGAGGAGCAGCGGCGTCAGGCGGCCCGCTGCATGGACTGCGGTGTGCCGTTCTGCCAGTACGGCGGCATGATTGCCGGAATGGGCTCCGGCTGTCCGCTTCACAATCTGGTTCCGGAGACCAATGATCTGGTTTACAGAGGAAACTGGGAGCAGGCATACCGCCGGCTTGCCAAGACGCACAGCTTCCCCGAGTTTACATCCAGAGTGTGCCCGGCACTCTGTGAGGCAGCCTGCACCTGCGGCTATCAGGCAGAGCCGGTCAGCACAAAGGAAAATGAGCGTGCGATCATCGACTATGCCTATGCACACGGCCTGGTCGAAGAGCCGGTACCGGAGATCAGAACGGGAAAAAGGATCGCGGTAGTCGGCAGCGGTCCGTCCGGACTGGCGGCTGCACAGCTGCTGAACCGGAGAGGCCACAGCGTGACTGTGTTTGAGCGCAATGACCGCATCGGCGGTCTGCTGCGCTACGGTATTCCGAATATGAAGCTCGAAAAACGGGCAATTGACAGAAGGGTACGTCTGATGGAGCAGGCGGGTGTCGAATTCCGGTGTTCTGTCAATGTCGGTGTGGATGTGACGGCAGAGGAGCTGCTGGAGCAGTATGACCGTGTTCTTCTGTGCGGCGGTGCCTCAAATCCGCGTGATATCCAGATTCCGGGAAGAGAGGCTGCCGGCATCTATTTTGCGGTGGATTTCCTGACAGAGGTCAGCAGAAGGCTGATGGATCAGGACTATGATGTGACGAAGGTGATCGGTTCAAAGGACTTCTCCTTCGGAGATCTGACAGGAAAGCAGGTGCTGGTCATCGGAGGCGGTGATACAGGCAATGACTGTGTAGGAACGGCAATCCGCCTTCGTGCAGCCGGCGTGACACAGCTGGAGATGATGCCGAAGCCGTCTGAAAAGAGAAAAGATACCAATCCATGGCCGGAGTGGCCCAGAATTCTGAAGACCGATTACGGTCAGGAGGAGGCAATCCGGTTCTTCGGCGGAGACCCGCGCCTCTATCAGACAACAGCAACAGAATTCCTGAAGGATGAGAAGGGTCATGTCTGCGGCGTTAAGACGGTGCAGCTGGAGGCAGGAAGCTTCCGTCCGGTTGCCGGAACCGAGCAGGAACTGAAGGCAGATCTGGTGCTGATTGCGGCCGGTTTTCTGGGAAGCCAGAAATATCTGACCGATGCGTTCGGCGTAGAACTGGACCGCAGAACCAATATTGTGACGAAGGGAAGCACCCATCGCACATCGGCTGACCGTGTATTCGCGGCAGGCGATATCCGGAGAGGCCAGTCTCTGGTAGTCTGGGCAATTGCGGAAGGAAGAGAGGCCGCAAGAGCAATCGACGAGGACCTGATGGGATATACGAATCTGTAAGTATCTGAAGGAGGCGTCTGAAGTAAAAGTCAGTCGCAGCACAGGATTAAACGAAAGAAGGAGCCGCAGCAATCCGGGATTTTGGATTGCTGCGGCTCCTTCTCGTACCGGATAAGGACAATGTTCAGTCTTCAAACGGGAACTTTACGCCGAAATCGGCGCGGATGCCGTCCATGAGTTCCATCACACGGATGGTTTCCGCGTGCGGCATCTCCGGGCATTCCAGTCTGCCATCGGCCAATGCATCGCGGCAGGCAAGAACTTCGTATTCATAGCCGGTCACCTGTTCCGGAACCGGAACGGTCCGGATGCATTCGCGGTTCTTATTGAAGACGCGGATTTCTTCGGGGTTATTGATGTTCTGCACCTCGATATAGCCGTCGGTTCCGTTGATGACACCTTCGCGGTCGGATAAAGCCAGCATGGAGGCATAGAGGAAGGCTGCTTTTCCGTCTTCAAAGTACAGAGTGATGCTGTCCTGGGCATCCACACCGGTCTCGAGTTTGGTGCAGCCTGCCTCAACGCGGCTGATCCGGTCGCCGAAGCACATCAGTGCAAAGTTGATCGGATAAACGCCGAGATCCAGAAGCGCGCCGCCTGCAAGCTCCGGCTTAACCATTCGTTCCTTGTGCAGAATCGGGTAGCCGAGATTGGCCTGCAGAGAGGTTACTTCACCGATGACGCCGCTCCCGATCAGGTCATTGATCATCCGGCGGCTCGGCATATAGCGCGTCCAGATCGCTTCGGTTACGAGGACACCTTTTTCTTCGGCAAAGCGGAGAAGTTCGGCAGCCTGCTTTGCATTTGCCGTAAAGGACTTCTCAACAAGCACTGCCTTGCCGTGCCCGACACAGAGCTTTGCATGTTCGAAGTGATGGGAATGCGGGGTGGCGATGTAGATCAGATCCACATCGGGATCGGAAGCCAGTTCTTCATAGGAGCCGTAGGATCTGCTGCAGTTCCATCTGGATGCAAATGCAGCCGCCCTCTCTGCGTCCCGGGCTCCGATCGCAAGGAGCCTGACAGAATCATCCATTCCGTTGATCGTTTCAGCCATTGTGGCGGCAATGCGGCCGGCACCCAAAATACCGATATTCATAGGAACTCCTCCTCGTTTTGTTATAAAGAAAGGCATGTCCGCAGTGTGGACATGCCTTTATATGGTTTATGTTATTGGATTGATCAGATCTCCAGCAGGTCGCTGTAAACCTTCAGTGCGCCTTCTGTGTTGTGAGCAAGGACGTTGGTTGCAAGAACCTTGCCGAGCTGAACGCCTTCCTGATCGAAGCTGTTGATATTCCACAGGAAGCCCTGGAACATAACCTTGTTCTCGAAGTGAGCAAGGAGTGCGCCGAGTGACTTCGGTGTCAGAGTCTGTCCTGTGATGATGCTGGACGGACGGCCGCCGTGGAAGACCTTGTTCGGGTTCTCATCAGTCTTGCCGCAGGCAAATGCAACGATCTGTGCTGCAACGTTAGCGCAGAGCTTCTGCTGGCTTGTGCTGCCCTTGATGACAACATCATTGCCGAGCTGGCTTTCTCTGAAGCCGACGAACTGCAGCGGGATGATGTCTGTTCCCTGATGAAGGAGCTGGAAGAAGGAGTGCTGGCCGTTTGTGCCCGGCTCGCCCCAGATAAGCGGGCCTGTCTTGTAATCGATCTTCTCGCCGAAACGGTTGACTGCCTTGCCGTTGGATTCCATATCCAGCTGCTGCAGATGTGCCGGGAAACGGCTCAGTGCCTGAGAATACGGAAGAACTGCAGTGGAAGTATAGCCGAGGATATTTCTCTCGTAAACACCGATCAGAGCGTCGAGCATAGAAGAGTTCTTTCTGATATCAGTGTTCTTGCAGAGCTGATCCTGCTCAGCAGCACCGGCAAGGATTTCTGCGAAGACTTCCGGACCGAATGCCAGAGAAAGAACAGCGCCGCCTACAGCAGAGCTGGAGGAGTAACGGCCGCCGATGTAGTCATCCATGAAGAATGCATCGAGATAATCAGCGCTCTTGGCAAGCGGAGAAGAATCGGATGTAACAGCGACCATATGTCTGGACGGATTCAGGCCTGCCTTGACAAGAGCGTCCTTAACGAAGGATTCGTTGGTCAGAGTCTCAAGAGTTGTGCCGGATTTGGAAACCAGTACGAAGAGAGCGTGAGCAACATCTGTGCGTGCGAGCACTGCGGAAGCGTCATCCGGATCAACGTTGCTGATGAATCTTGCTTCCATCTTCAGGGAGTTGTTCTTCTTTGCCCAGTTCTCAAGAGCGATATAAAGAGCGCGCGGGCCGAGGTCGCTGCCGCCGATACCGATCTGGACGACCTGAGTGAACTTCTCACCTGCTTCGTTTGTGATTTCACCTGCGTGAACCTTGTTGGCGAATTCATTGATTCTGTTCTGTACGCCTGTGTAGAACTCTCTCTTGTTGACGCCGTCAGCGATGACATCATTGCCGAGCTGGCCGCGGACAAGCTGATGAAGAACGTGTCTCTTCTCGCCGGTGTTGACAATGCCGCCGTTGTAGAGCTCTGCGAACTTTTCTGTCAGCTGTGCTTCGTCAGCGAGCTTCTGCATATCTGCAAGAATTTCATCGTTGACCTTCTTAGCGCCGAAATTATAGGTAAGGCCGCCGCCCATCGGAACGGAATAGTTCTTTACGCGCTCAGCGCCTGCTTCACCGGCCAGAACCTCTGCAAGATTAACCTTTGCGTCGGACTCTAATGCCTTGAAAGCATCTAAAGTATCCAGGTTATTCCATCTGATCATGTTCTTATCCTCCATGATGAATTGTTTCTTTATCCAATTTTTTATAATAGCACAGTCAGGACTGTTTTTCTATTTTTTATATTAATAGGAAGAGTGATCGGAAAAGTTTGCTGTTCGGCAGGTCTTACAGTCGATGCAGGCTGCGCAGACAGTCAGACTGAAACGGGTGTTTCTGATGATTTTTATCACCCGGGAGAATAAAAAAGTTGCACATAATTATCTAAAAATTGCGATTTTGAGTATAAAATTATCGAGCTACTGAAACGGAGTTTTACGGAAGTTATTTTAATGTTTGTATATAATAGATAATGGAATGAACAGACTGTTATGATATATAGACAAAAGGTAAAAAATATAAAAATAAGAAAAGCAATTATTAGTACTCAATAAGCAATAATTAAAGGGCATTGACGACCGGACTTTGATAAGATGAGTTTACAAAAAAGATCGTAATAAACAAGTTTCACAAAAACAGTGCATCGCATTTGAAAGATGACTGAATAATGCGGTGTGCCACACAAACAATTTAAGGAGGAGAACATGTTTAAAAAGGGTTTAGCAGGGCTTTTATCAGCAGCAATGGCAGTCGGAATGCTGGGAACAGCAATGGTTCCGATGAACATCATGGCAGATGACGTTGAAGAGATTACCTGGATGTTCTGGGATGACCTGGAAGCAACCGAGGACCTGATCTCCAAGGGCTACAAGCAGATTCTTGACCGCTACAACGAAGAATATGCAGGCAAGTATCATGTAACAGCCATCACAACGAACCTGGAAGAGTATGACGGCAAGGTCAATGCACTTGTTGCAGCAGGCCAGACACCGGATGTTTTCATCTGTAACCCGGGCCCGAACCTTGATGTTTATGTCAATGCAGGCGTTGCAGCTGATCTGACAGACATTCTGCAGAATCAGGAAAAAGAATGGTACGATACATTTACAGACGGCATCTTCGAATCTCTGACCTATGACGGAAAGATCATGGCAGTTCCGACAAACTTCGCAGCTGCATGCGTATACTACAACACAGAGATGTTTGATGCAGCAGGCGTTGAAGTTCCGAAGACCTTCGATGAGCTCCTTGAAGTATGCCAGACACTGAAGGATGCAGGCTACACACCGATCTCCTGCTCAGCAGGTACAGCATGGTGCCTCTCCATGATCGCCGGTTATCTGTGCGACCGTCAGGGCGTTGACCTCGATGCTATTGCTGCTCACGAAGCAAACTGGACAGATGATGTTGTTGTTCAGGCAGCTACAAAGCTGAAAGAGCTTTCTCAGTATTTCCAGGAAACAGCAGCAGGCGACTCCAACGATCAGGCTACAGCAGGCTTCTATAACGGCGAAGCAGCAATGCTCGTTCAGGGCTCCTGGGCAATCGGCCAGATCAACGGCAACAATCCGGACTTCGAGAGCAAGTGCGGCGTGTTCCAGTTCCCGGCAATCGAAGGCGCTAATGACCCGAACCGTATGATCGTTAAGACAGACAACCTGGTTATGAGTTCCACAACAGAGCATCAGGAAGCAGCTGTCGCTCTGATGAAGATGTTCACAGACGAAACAGCTCAGAAGTATACAGCAGAAATCGGCGGCAAGTTCCCGATTATCAAGAACGTTGAGATCGATTATGAAGTTGCTCCGGCACAGCTGAAGTACGTCGTTGATATCATGTCCACAGCAACAGGTAACTTCGGATTCTACAATGAGTCTCTCGCATCCGTAGAAGCAGGCGACACATTCGATAACGCAATGGTCGATGTATTCCTCGGCAACCAGACTCCGGAAGAAGCTTGCCAGACCATCCAGACTTACTACGAAGACAACGTTTGGGAATAATCCGGCAGACTGAAAACCTACTGATCTGAATGAAGTGTAAAAAAAGGGCTGCTGCCGCATCGGCAGCGGCCCCTTTTCTATAAATCGGCCGCAGATGTACTTCCTGCAGATACACTGACTGCAGACAGACGGACTTTATACTGCTGCTGCCGATGCCTTACTGCAGACGAATTTGCCTGCACCGGCAAAGATGACTTGATTTAAAGGAGAAAAACTAATGGATAAGCTGCTGAAGGATAAAAAGGCGATCATCCTGTTTGTGACACCCGCACTGGCCATGTTTGTGGTGATCCTGGTGATCCCGATCATTCAGATGTTTTATTATTCGCTCTGCGATTATGCGGCTCTGACACCTCCGGTGTTCAAAGGCCTGGCCAATTACAAGAAGCTGTTCTTCAAGGATGCAACCTTTAAGATTGCGCTGAAGAATTCTCTGTTCTTTATGATCTTCTCGGCTGTGACACAGCAGATTATCGGTCTGTTTCTGGCTGTTCTTCTGACCAACATTCCGAGAGGACGCAACCTGTTCAAGAATATCTACTATCTGCCGTGCGTACTTTCTTCCGCAGCACTCGGTCTTCTGTGGGCCTTCATGTTCAACCCGAAGATCGGTATCAACCAGCTGCTGGCAAAGATCGGAATCAAGGGACCGCTCTGGCTGATGGATTCCAAGGGCTTCATCGTCCTGCCGATGTGGGTCATCGCATTCGTTGCCTTATGGCAGTACGTCGGCCAGAATATGATGCTTTATATGGCACAGATCACCGGCATCTCCAGGGAACTGTTTGAAGCTTCCTATGTAGACGGTGCATCAAAGCCGCAGGCATTCTGGTATATCACGCTTCCGCTGATTAAGCCGATGATGATTACATCACTTTCACTGAATTGCATCGGATCATTGAAATTCTTTGATCTTGTGTATAACATGACACAGGGCGGACCGAACCACCGTACAGAGGTGCTTGCAACCCAGCTCTATGCAGAAGGCTTTAACTACTTCAAATACGGCTATGCAAGTGCAATTTCTGTTGTCCTGCTCGTGATGTGTCTCGTTGTGACTGTGCTGATCAAGCGCGTTATCAAAGTAGAAACATACGAGTCTTAAGGAGAGGAGGCGAGGAAAGAATGGCTGCTGTTGAAAAAAAGAAAAAGAAGCTGCTTTCGCCGGTTATGATTCTGATCTATGTGCTGCTGATTCTGCTGGCATTTATCTATCTGGCACCGCTTCTGTGGATGCTTTCGGTTTCTCTGAAGGACAATGCGGGCGTTATGTCTGCACCGTTCTCTCTTCCGGAAACCATACACTGGAAAAACTATGCAGAGGCATGGAGACTCGGCAGACTGGGCGCTGCTCTTCTGAACTCCGTGCTGGTCTGCGGTGCTACGCTTGTTATCAGCCTGTTTTTCGGCTCGATGGCTGCATTTGCCATTGCAAGAATGAAATGGAAGCTCTCTGAGCTGACACATATGTTCTTCCTGGTCGGCATGATGGTACCGGTACACTGCATCCTGATTCCGCTGTTTGTCCGGTTTGCAAAGCTGGGTCTCACCAACTCGAGATTCGGCCTGATGCTTCCGTATATTACGTTCTCACTTCCGATGACAATCTTCCTGCTGACAGGCTTCTTCAGAACCATGCCGCGGGAGATCTTCGAATCGGCTGCGATTGACGGCTGCAGTATCTACGGCTGCTTCTTCAAGATTGCACTGCCGCTCTGCAAAACCGGCTTCTTTATCTCCGGTCTGATGACATTTGTCGGAAACTGGAATGAGCTGCTGCTCGCAATGGTCTTTATCTCAGATCCTGCGAGAAAGACGCTTCCGGTTACCCTGACTTACTTCGTCGGACCTTATGCAACGAATTATGTACAGATGTTTGCGGCGATCATCATTGCGATTGCGCCGACAATTATCGTATACAGCTTGTTCAGTAACCAGATCGTCGAAGGTCTGACTGCAGGCGCAGTGAAGGGATAACACCCGGAAAGGAAACAGGTTGACTGCTATGAAACGGGAAGAGGCAAGAAGAAAGGCGGAGGCGCTGGTTGAACGGATGACACCGGACGAGCGCATGAGCCAGCTGAAATATGATGCTCCTGCAATTCCGCGTCTCGGAATTCCCGCCTACAACTGGTGGAATGAGGGACTGCACGGTGTGGCAAGAGCCGGACAGGCCACCTGTTTTCCGCAGGCAATCGGTATGGCGGCCACCTTTGACACCGGCCTGGTCGGTCAGATGGCAGAGGTTGTCGCAGAAGAGGGACGTGCCAAGTACAACGCCTATTCGAAAGAGGGCGATCGGGATATCTACAAGGGTCTGACCTTCTGGTCACCGAATGTGAATATCTTCCGTGATCCGAGATGGGGCCGCGGTCATGAGACCTACGGAGAGGATCCGTATCTGACGGCACGGATGGGCGTTGCCTATGTAAAGGGACTGCAGGGTGACGGCGAGACCATGAAAGCTGCCGCCTGCGCCAAGCATTTTGCCGTGCATTCGGGTCCGGAGGCACTTCGCCATGAATTTGATGCACAGGCAAGCCCGAAGGATATGGAGGAGACCTATCTGCCTGCCTTCCGCGCTCTGGTGAAAGAGGCGAAGGTGGAGGCCGTGATGGGCGCCTACAACAGGACAAACGGAGAGCCGTGCTGCGGCAGTGAGGCGCTGCAGAAGATTCTCCGCGAAGAATGGGGATTTAAGGGACATTTTGTATCAGACTGCTGGGCAATCCGTGATTTTCATGAGCGTCATATGGTGACGAAAAATGCTGTGGAATCGGCGGCTCTTGCTCTGAACCGCGGCTGTGACCTCAACTGCGGCTGTACATATCAGCAGCTGCAGAAGGCCTACAAGAAGAAGCTGGTCAGTCTGGAAACGATTACGGAAGCGGCAGTGCGTCTCTTCACAACGAGATACCTGCTCGGACTTCCGGAAGGCAGTGAGTACGATTCGATTCCGTACGCAGTTGTGGAATCGAAGGAACATCTGGCACTTTCAAAAAAGGCAGCGGAGGAGAGCTTCGTTCTTCTGAAGAACGACGGAATCCTGCCGCTTGACAGCAAAAAGCTGAAGACCATCGGCGTGATCGGTCCGAATGCGGACAGCCGGGTGGCTCTGGTCGGCAACTATCACGGAACAGCTTCCCGCTACATTACGGTGCAGGAAGGTATTCAGGATTATCTGGCGGACAGCGAGGTGCGTGTCCTGACCAGTGTCGGCTGTGAGCTCTTCAAGGACAGAACAGAGCATCTGGCACATGCGGGTGACAGAATCTCCGAGGCAAAGATGGTTGCCAGAAACAGCGATGTAGTGGTTCTGTGTCTCGGTCTGGATGAGACTCTCGAAGGAGAGGAAGGCGATACAGGAAACAGCTATGCATCCGGTGACAAGCTGGATCTGCAGCTGCCGAAGGTACAGAGGAATCTGCTGGAAGCACTGCAGGAGACAGGCACGCCTGTGATCTTATGCATGATGGCGGGAAGTGATCTTGATCTCAGTTATGCGGAAGACCACTGTGCCGCTATTCTGCAGCTCTGGTATCCCGGCGCACAGGGCGGAGCAGCTGCCGCACGTGTTCTTTTCGGAGAGGTTTCGCCGTCCGGAAAGCTTCCGGTGACCTTCTACAACGGACTTGATGAGCTTCCGGAATTTGAAGACTACAGGATGGAAAAACGCACCTACCGCTACATGCGCGGTGAGGCACAGTTCCCGTTCGGCTACGGTCTGACCTACGGAGATGTTGTCGTGACAGGGGCCGGAGTCAGAGCCTGCGCGGAAGAGGAAGGAACACTTCCGGACGGAACACCGCTTTACGGTGCGGTCGTGGAAATCGAAGCGGAAAACCGCGGCACCAGAGCAACGGATGAGGTGCTGCAGGTCTATGTGAAAAAGACAGACGATGTTCTGGCTGTTCCGAATCCGGCAATCTGGGGCTTCCGGAGAATTCACCTGGAGGCAGGAGAGAAAAAGAGCTTCCGGGTTCCGGTATCGGCGGATGCATTTACCGTTGTCGATGAAGAGGGCGTCCGCAGAAAGGCAGCCGGACAGTATGAGATCTATGCAGGCACATCACAGCCGGATTCCAGAAGTGCGGAGCTTACGGGACGGGAACCGGTAAAGCTTGTCTGCAGCATGGACTGAGCATGACAGATCCCGCACAAAACGGAGGGATGATCAATATGAGCAAAAAGTGCAGCAATCCGATACTTCCCGGCTTTTATCCGGATCCTTCGATCTGCAGAGCCGGTAAGGATTATTATCTGGTAACCTCGAGCTTTACCTATTTTCCGGGGGTTCCGGTTTTTCACAGCCGGGATCTGGCGAACTGGGAGCAGATCGGCCATGTACTGAACCGCGAGTCGCAGCTGCCGCTTGTGGGACTTCCGCACTCGGAAGGCATCTATGCACCGACCATCCGTTATCATAACGGAGTCTTCTATATGATTACGACCAACATGCCGGGCTGCCACAACTTCCTTGTGACAGCAAAGCATCCGGAAGGTCCGTGGTCCGATCCCTTTGATCTGGGACCGGAAGCCAAAGGAATTGACCCGAGTCTCTTCTTCGACGATGACGGCACCTGCTATTATGTCGGACAGAGGGAACGAACCGGAGGCGGCACCTATAACGGAGACTGCGAGATCTGGCTGCGGAGACTGAATCTGGAAACCATGCAGCTTGAGGGCGGGGAAAGCATCCTTGCCTACGGCTATTCCAGACATGCCATCTGGCCGGAAGGCCCGCATCTCTATAAAATCGGGGAATATTATTATCTGATGCACGCAGAGGGCGGTACGGCAGAGGATCACTGCGAGATGATTGCCAGAAGCAAACAGCTTCGCGGCCCCTACGAGTACAAGATTTCCAATCCGATTCTGACGCACCGCCACCTCGGTTCCTCCTATCCGATCTCCTGTGTCGGTCACGCGGATCTGGTGGATGACGGAGAAGGAAACTGGTATCTGGTGACACTTGCCTGCCGGCCGAGTGAGGGTCATACCCTGATGGGACGTGAGACCTTCCTCGCCAAAGTTGTGTGGGAGAATGACTGGCCGGTGGTCAGTCCGGGAACCGGCGTGCTGCAGGATGAACTGGAACTGCCGGGTGATGAGGACGAACAGGTTTCCTTCGCGGAGGCCTGCGGCAGTCTTTCACTTGATTTTAAGGAAGAGACACTTCCTGTAGAAATGACATCCTTAAGAGAGCCGCTCGAGGAAGCATGCAGAATTCTGCCGGAACGCGGTGTGCTGCAGCTTGAGTTAAAGAGAGAGACGATCCGGGACGAGGCATCTCCGTCCTATCTGTGCGTTCACCAGCACAGAAAGCACTTTATGGCTGAGACCGAAGTACAGCTGCAGGGCTGTGCGGAGAAGGAAGCCGATGTCTGCGCCGGCCTTGTCTATATGCAGAATAACAGCGAGTATCTGCAGCTGACAGGCGGAATGGTGCAGGGAAAGCCGGTCGTCCGTGTCAGGGAATGTGTGAAAGGCAGGGAAAAAGATCTCGCCGTCATCAATCTGGAACACACAGCTGCCCCCGGAACGCTTCCGGAAGGAACGGAGCTTCGTCTTCACATTGATGATCTGAAAGCCTCCTGCTTCTGGAGAACGGCGGGGACAAAGGACTGGCAGAAGGCAGCGGAAGAAATTGATCTCCGCCATATGAGCACCGAGTCCTGCTGGGGCTTTACGGGCTGCACCGTCGGTCTCTATGCATCGGCAAACGGCACGCATACTGAGGGCTGTGCGGAATTTAAGAAACTGCAGATTGCAGAAGACAGATAAAGCATTCTTATACTTCTTCAGTGTTTTTCTCCTATAAAGGAACAGGGATCATACAGCAAAGCGCTGCGTGGTCCCTGTTCTGCGTTTTCAGTGCGGAGTTTTTGGGAAAAGGCATTGCAATAGAGCTGTATTTCCGAGAAAATGAAAGATACGGCACTTCTTAAGTGCCAAAAGGAGAAAACCGTATGACGGAAGAGGAACTGAAACAGCTGCTGAACAGGATTCCGCAGGCTGACGGGGCGGCAGTGCGTGAGGCATGTAAGAGGCAGGCTATGCTGGCGAAGCCGCCCGGAAGTCTCGGCAGTCTGGAGGAGATTGCCGTGCGTCTTGCCGGTATTACAGGCAGCGTATGCAGCAGAATCGGGCATCCGCATATCATGGTATTTGCCGCCGATCACGGCGTGACGGAGGAGGGAGTTTCTTCAGCACCGCAGTCCGTGACCCTGCAGCAGTGTCTCAACATGGGACGGCATAAGACCGGTATGTCTGCACTGGCGGGATACTTTCACGATGAGGTGACTGTGGTGGATGTCGGTATTGCGGCCGATGGTCCGTGGCCGGGGATTGTGGACCGGAAGATCCGAAAAGGAAGCCGGAATCTGTACAGAGAACCGGCACTGACAAGAGAAGAGGTTCTGGCGGCGATAGAGGCCGGTATCGAAACAACACAGGCCTGCATTCAGGCAGGAGCGGATGCAGTCGGCGTCGGAGAGATGGGGATCGGCAACACAACGCCGAGTTCGGCTGTGCTGGCAGCTCTGCTTTCCGAAACCGCAGAGGCGGTGACGGGCTGCGGAGGCGGACTGACGGCAGATGCATTTTCAAAAAAGAGAAAAGTGATTGCGGAAGCTCTGGAAAGGCATCAGCCGGACCGGAATGATGTGGTGGACGTGCTGTCGAAAGTCGGCGGACCGGAGCTTGCTGCGATGACGGGGGCTTATCTTGCCTGTGCACTGCACCGGGTGCCTGCGGTTGTGGACGGCTTTATCTCGATTGTGACGGCGCTCTGTGCGGTGAGATTATGTCCGCAGGTGCGTGATGTCCTCTTTCTCTCTCATGTTTCGGAGGAAAGAGGTTATCTGCTGGCACAGAAAGAACTGGGGCTTGCGGCCTGCCTGCAGCTTCATATGCGGCTGGGTGAGGGCAGCGGCTGTCCTTTAATGTTCCGTGTGCTGGAGGCAGCCTGCGCGGTGATGTGTGATATGGCGACCTTCGATGAAGGCAGTATTAATGATGACTACCTGAAGCCGATTCGGGAGGAAGGACTGTTTTGAGAATCTTGCTGCTTGGCGGAAGCAAAAGCGGAAAAAGCATGCTGGCCCAGAGGTGGACGAAGAAACTGGCAGGAGAGCAGGGAACGGCTGTCTATTGGGCGACGATGAGCCCGCAGGATGAAGAGGATCTGGCGAGGATCCGCCGGCACCGTGAGGAACGGGCAGGCTGGGGCTTTCAGACAATTGAGTGCGGCGGCGCGATTCCGGAGAAGGCAGGGGCACTTTCTGCGGACAGTGCAGTACTTTTTGACAGTGCGACGGCTCTGCTTGCGAACCGGATGTTCGGAGAAGGATTTCAGCCGGATGCCGCGGAGCAGGTGTGGACGGAACTGGCGGAGCTCAGCAGCGTTCCGGCGCATTTTGTGCTGGTCTGTGATGAGATCTTCAGGGACGGTTTTGTATTTGATGAGTGGACGGAGACTTATCGCAGGGGACTGGCGCAGATCTGCCGGCAGGCGGCGCAGGAATTCGATGTCGTCTGTGAGGTGGTCTGCGGTGTACCGGTATTCCGGAAGGGAGCAATGTCATGAGTGCGTGGATTGACGGATTTTTTATGTCCTGGGGCATGTTCTGTGCGATTCCCTGTCCGCTGAAGAGATGGAATGAGGAGGCGCGCGGCAGGATGCTGGCGTGTTTTCCGCTTCTGGGTCTGCTGTTCGGAATTCTGTGGGCAGCGGCGGCATGGCTGCTGGAACAGGCGGGCTGCCCGATGATGATCAGGGGCATGCTGCTGGCGTGCTGCCCGTGGCTGCTGTCCGGATTTATTCATCTGGACGGCTATATGGATGTCTGCGATGCGGTTCTTTCAAGACGTGATCTGAATCGCAGGCAGCAGATCCTGAAGGATTCCCACTGCGGAGCCTTTGCCGTGATCTGTATGGTGCTGCTGGGAATGGCGCAGTGGAGTCTGTTTGCGGAAGGACGGGATATCGAATTCATTTCGCTGGCGATGATTCCGGTGGCAGCGAGAAGCTGCAGTGCCATGGCGACGATGAAGCTTCGCCCGATGGCCGGCAGCCAGTATGCGGCTATGAAAAAAACAGCAGGTGCAGAGAAACTGCTGCCTGTGATCTGCGGTCTTGTATCGGCAGTACTTCCTCTGCTTCTTTGCGGCATGAAGGGAACGGCGCCCCTTGCGGCCGCGGCAGCCTATGCGCTCGCGGCGCGGCATGCATTTGTCCAGCTGGACGGCTTTTCAGGCGATGCGGCAGGCTTTTCGCTGACAATCAGTGAGCTGGCTGGTGCTGCCGCTCTGGTGCTGATCGGTTAATTGAAATAGAAGGAGAACATCTTGATTCTGATTATCGGAGGAGCTTATCAGGGAAAACTGACCTGGGCACTTGCGCAGAATCCGGGCCTGCAGGCGGCGGATCTGCGGGACGGAATGCCTTCCGGGGAGGCGGACTGCCTGTATCATCTGGAGGCACTGACCCGAAAAGCATGCGCGGCAGGTGAAGAGGCGGAGCAGTTTCTGCGGGAATTTCTGCCGAAGGCGGCACATGCAACGGTGATTTCGCGGGAAATCGGATCGGGCATTGTGCCGATGGATGCCGAAGAGCGGCGCTGGAGAGAGTTTCACGGAGCTGTGCTGCAGCGGCTTGCCCGCGAGAGCACAGAAGTCTGGCGGATTTTCTGCGGTCTGGCGGAACGGATAAAGTAAAAAGGACGCAGCGACGGCGTGCTGTCTGAAATAAACGGCAGCGGATACTTATAAATAAGACAGAGGAAAGATATTTATATATGAAGCTCAGTTTCATTCGACACGGTCTGACGGAGGGAAATGTCCGCAGGCTCTACTACGGCAGCACGGATCTGCCTCTGCTTCAGGAAGGAATTGACGAGCTGGAGAAGCTTCGCGAAAAAGAAGTGTATCCGGAGGCGGCACATTATTATACGAGCGGACTGCTGCGCACAAGACAGACGCTGTCTGCCTTATACGGGGAGGTTTCGTATGAGGAACTGCCGGGTCTGCAGGAGCTGCACTTCGGTCCCTTTGAGATGAAAACCTATGAGGAACTGAAGGACAACGCCCTCTATCAGGAATGGATTTCCGGAGACTGGGAGCGCTTTGTCGGTCCGGGTGGTGAGAGTTATGAGATCGTGGACCGGAGGGCACTGGAGGCGCTGCAGCCACTTATTGCAGCGGACGAGGATGCGGTCTGCATCAGCCACGGCGGCGTGATAGGCGGACTGATGGCGCACTGGTTTCCGGAGCAGGGCCGCAGATATGAATTCACACCGGGAAACGGCCGCGGCTTTGCAGTTCAGTTTGAGAACGGAAAGCCGGTATCCTACGAGCCGATTCCGTATCGGCATAATGAAGAAGCAGAGGGTGAGAACGGATGAGGAATGAACTGCTGCGATATTCGGACGGAAAGCTTCGCCGGTGCGGTTATACAACGGGAAGCTGTGCGGCAGCGGCTGCAAAAGCGGCTGCCATCCTGCTTTTAACGGGAGAGCGCACCGATCGCGTGACCATCACCCTGCCGAAGGAGAAAAGCCTCACCATCGAGGTGCGGGAGCTGCGTTTTGCGGAAAACGGAGAAGAGGCTGTCTGTGCCGTGGAGAAGGACGGCGGTGATGATCCGGATCAGACAAACGGCATGCTGATCTGTGCTTCTGTCAGAAAGACGGAGCAGGAAATCGTGATTGAAGGCGGAAAAGGGATCGGCCGTGTGACGATGCCGGGGCTTGACCAGCCTGTCGGCAATGCGGCGATCAACTCCGGCCCGCGCAGGCAGATTACGGAAAATGTCCGTGCTGCCGCTGAGGAAGCGGGTTATACGGGAGGTCTTTCAATCCTGATCTATGCACCGGAAGGGGAACGGATTGCGAAGAAGACCTTTAATCCGAAACTGGGTATTGTCGGCGGCATCTCGATTCTGGGCACAACCGGGATCGTGGAGCCGATGAGCAGCAAGGCTCTGGCGGATTCTCTTCGCGCGGAGATCAGTGTACTGGCGCACCGCGGCGTGCGGGATCTGCTGCTTGTTCCGGGCAATTACGGCAGTGTCTTTGCAAAGGAGAAACTCGGACTGGGAGCTGCAGACTGTGTGATGTGCAGCAACCATATCGGAGATGCGCTGGCGGCAGCAGTGGAACAGAATATGCGCTCTGTTCTGCTGGTCGGTCATATCGGAAAGCTGGTGAAGCTGGGAATCGGAATCACCAATACACATTCCCGCTGCGGTGACGGCCGCATGGAGACCTTATGTGCCTGTGCCATTCAGGCGGGTGCCGATGTGGAAACACTGCGGTCCGTGCTCGGAAGTGTCACAACGGAGGCCGCGCTTGCAGAGCTCGGAGAATGGAGAGACGGCACACTTGCCGCTCTTCGCATCCGGATTGAGGAGACGATTCTGCGCTTCGTGCCCAACGAGACAAGGGTGGAGTGGATCTGCTTTTCCGGAACCGGGGAAGCGGCGCAGATTCTGGTGGAAAGTGAAGGAGCGGAAGAGCTCCGGCAGCATTTTCTGTAAGAAAAGTGCAGCCGATCAGAAGCGGAGCGGTGTATCTTGCGAAGCCGGGCGGAACGAGTCGTTTTCCCGGGGAAGATCAGTTAAGAAAGAGGACAGCAGATGGTTCATTTTGTAGGAGCGGGCAGCGGTGCCGCCGATCTGATTACGATAAGAGGAAAGAAACTTCTGGAAGAGGCGGATGTGGTCATTTATGCCGGATCTCTGGTGAATCCGGAGCTTCTGTCCTGGTGCGGAAGTGACTGTGAGATTCATAACAGCGCCTATATGACGCTGGATGCGGTCATTGACGTGATGAAGAAGGCAGAGCAGGAGGGAAAGACAACGGTCCGTCTGCACACGGGGGACAGCAGTCTGTACGGCGCGATTCGCGAGCAGATGGACAGACTGGAAGAGGACGGCATCCCGTATGATGTCTGCCCCGGCGTGTCCAGTTTCTGCGGTGCAGCAGCAGCCTTAAAGACCGAATATACACTGCCGGAGGTTTCCCAGAGTGTGATTATCACGCGCATGGCAGGAAGAACACCGGTTCCGGAGAGGGAGAGCATCCGTGCACTGGCTGCCCACGGCGCGACGATGGTAATCTTTTTAAGTACAGGACTTTTAAAGGAGCTGACAGCAGAACTGCTGGCAGGCGGATATGAGCCGGAGACACCGGCGGCCATTGTCTATAAGGCAACCTGGCCGGATGAGCTCGTGGTGCGCGGAACGGTGGCAGAGCTTGCGGAGATGGCGGAGAAGAACGGAATCCGGAAGACGGCGCTGATTGTGGTGGGCCGTGTTCTGGCATCGGATTATGCGCTTTCCCGTCTGTATGCGCCTGACTTTTCGACAGAATTCAGGGAGGCAGAGAGATGAAGGGGCAGCTGCATGCAGTTGCATTTACCGAAGCAGGCATGGAGACCGGCAGACGGATCCGCGGTCTGACCTCTCTTGTCAGATGTCCGCGCGGAGGTCTGGCTGACTGGACGGCGGCGCACTGGGAGGAGGCGGACGGCCTGCTCTTTATCGGTGCGGCCGGGATCGCCGTTCGTGCGATCGCACCTTTTGTTCAGAAGAAAACGATGGATCCGGCTGTTGTCGTGATCGATGAGAAGGGTCACTTTGTGATTCCGCTTCTGTCCGGTCATATCGGAGGCGCCAATGCGTGGGCGGCAGAACTGGCGGCGGAATTGCAGGCAGTGCCGGTTATTACGACAGCGACTGATCTCAACGGAGTGTTTGCCGTCGATACCTGGGCTGTTTCGCAGGGGCTTGCGATCCGGAATCCGGAGCGCATCCGGCAGGTTTCCGCAAAACTGCTTGCCGGTGAGCGCATCGGTCTTTATTCGGAGCTGCCGGTTGCGGGCCGTTATCCGGACGGCGTGACATCGGAGGAGCCTTACGATGTGGTGATTTCGCCGTTTCGAAGGGACGATGCCGCCCTGCATCTGATTCCGCGCTGCGTCACGCTCGGCATCGGATGCCGGAAGGGGACGCCGGAAGAGGCAATCGAGGCTTTATTTCAGAAGTGCGGTCCGGAGGAGTGTTCGGTGACGGCGGTGTGCTCGATTGATCTGAAGGCAGAAGAGCCGGGACTGCTGGCTTTCTGCGGGCATCACGGCTTTCCGTTCCGCACGGCATCGGCTTCAGCACTGCGTGCGGTGCCGGGTGCATTTACCGGATCGGAATTTGTGCGTTCTGTTACAGGTGTGGAAAATGTCTGTGAGCGCGCAGCGGTCTGGGGAGGAGGACGTCTCCTGCTCCCGAAGACGGCGGAGAACGGCGTGACAATGGCGGCCGCGATGGCAGAGGTGCCGCTGCATTTTCCTGAATTATGAAGGCAGAAAATTCCGCGGCAGGGATAAAAAATACGATTTAAATGGATTTTTTCGGAACGAGAAGAATGACCTGAAGAAAGAGGGCTGCTTATGAAGAAGATTACAGTTGTGGGAATCGGACCGGGCGAGGAAGGCGGCATGACGCTGGCTGCAATTGCGGCGATGCGGGAATGTGATATTCTGGTCGGATATACGAAATATATAGAGCTTGTGAGCCCGCTTTTTCCGGAAAAAGAGACCTTTGCAACAGGGATGAAGCAGGAGACGGAGCGATGCCGGGAGGCACTGCGTCTGGCAGACAGCGGCAGAAAAGTGGCGCTTGTGTGCAGCGGAGACTCCGGAATCTACGGAATGGCAGGCCTTGTTTATGAACTCTCGGGTGCATTTCCCGAAGTGGAGATCAAGGTTGTGCCGGGTGTGACGGCTGCTTCGAGCGGCGCGGCTCTTCTCGGGGCACCGCTGACACACGATTTTGCCGTCATCAGTCTCAGCGATCTGCTGACTCCCTGGGAGCTGATCGAAAAGCGGCTGCGCTGTGCGGCGGAGGCAGAGCTTTCGATCGTACTTTACAATCCGTCCAGCAAAAAGCGGAAAGATTACCTGCAGCGTGCCTGCGATATTCTGCTGGAGAAGCTTTCCGGAGATACGGTCTGCGGAATTGCCAGCAGGATCGGCAGGGAGGGGGAAACTTCCTGTGTGATGACACTGGCGGAGCTGCGTGAGACGGAAACGGATATGTTTTCCACTGTATTTATCGGAAATCCGACAACGAAGCGAATCGGAGACAGGATGGTGACACCGCGGGGGTACCGCGATGTATGATATCATCCTGTTCGGCGGCACAGAAGAAGGGCGGATTCTGGCAGAACATCTGCAGCAGATGAAGGCACTTCGATGCTGTGTCTGCGTGACAACGGAATACGGGGAAAGACTTCTTCCGCAGAGGGAAGGTCTGGATATTCTGCGGGGCCAGCTGAAGGCGGACGCGATGGAGGTGCTTTTTAAGAAGGAACAGCCGCGTCTCGTCATCGATGCAACGCATCCCTATGCGGCACATATCAGTGCCACAATTGAGAGGATCTGCGGAGAGCTTTCTATTGAAAGACTGCGCGTTCTGCGTCCGGAAAGTGAGATCGGGGACTGCCGCAGCTTTCAGACGATGGAGGAACTGACGGCCTGGCTGAATACGAACGAAAAGACGGTATTTGCCTCGACCGGTGCAAAGGAAGGGGCGGCGCTGACGGAAGTGCGCGATTTTGAAAAGCGAGTCTGGCTGCGTATTCTGCCAAGTCCGGAGCCTCTGCGGGCGATGCTGGATCTCGGCTATCCGGCTGCGCATCTGATCTGTATGCAGGGACCGTTTTCAGAAAGTCTGAACAGAGAGATGTTCCGTGCAGCCGGCGCGGAAGTGCTGGTGACGAAGGAATCCGGCAGAGCGGGCGGCTTTCAGGAAAAGGTGGCAGCGGCGAAGGCACTGCAGATGGAGGTCTGTGTGCTTCGGAGACCTGTGACAGAGGAACAGGGAGTGCCGCTTGCAGCAGCGCTGGAGAGAATCAGAAAAGAGGAGCACAGAATATGAAGAAGCAGGTTTATATCATCGGTGCAGGCATGACGGAGGCGGATCTGACCGCGCACGCCGTGCAGGTGCTGCAGGCAGCTGACTGCATCGTCGGGGCACCGCGCCTGCTGCAGCCGTTCCGGGAAAAGAAACCCTGCATAAAGGGCTATACGGCGGAAACGGTGGAAAAAGCGCTGGAACAGTATGATTCCGCAGCTGTTCTTGTTTCAGGAGATGTCGGTTTTTACAGCGGTGCCGCTTCGCTTTATGAAAAGTTTCCGGAGGCGGAAGTGATCCCGGGAATCTCCTCGGTCAATGCGTTCTTTGCGGCCTGCAGACTGCCCTGGCAGGAGGCTGCACTCGTCAGCGCACACGGAAAGGACTGCTGTCCTGCCGAGTCTGTCAGGAGAAATGCTCTGACCTTCTTTCTGACAGGCGGCAATATTCCGCAGCTTGCAGGAGCACTTTCGGAGGCGGGCTTTGCGGAGCTTTCCGTGACGGCGGGAGAAAACCTCGGTACGCGTGAGCAGAAGCTGACCGAATGCAGGGTGCAGGATCTTCTGGAAGGAAACAGATTTGCCTCTCTCACAGTCCTTCTTGTCCGGAATCCGCATCCGGATACAAGAAACCGTGTCGGAATTGCCGATTCGGAATTCATCCGCGGTGAGGTGCCTATGACAAAAAGTGCAGTGCGCGCGCAGATTGCATCCGCTCTGCAGCTTTCCGAAAGTTCCTGCTGCTGGGATGTCGGCTGCGGAACAGGCTCCGTGACAGTGGAAATGGCACTGGCGGCCCATCGCGGCCGGGTTTTTGCCTGCGATCTGTCGGAAGAGGCGGTGAAGCTGACAAAACAGAACTGCAGCAGATTTCATATTTCCAATGGATCGGTACAGAAAGGACGGGCACCGGACTGCCTTGCGGAACTGCCGGCACCGGATGCAGTCTTTATCGGAGGCAGCAGCGGCTCGGTGAAAGAGATCACGGAGGCGGCGCTGGCGAAGAATCCGCAGGCGGTGATAGTGGTTACGGCGATTGCGCTGGAGACTTTGCAGAAAGGGACGGAGGCAATGGAAGAACTGGGACTCAGCCCTGAGGTGCGGCAGATCTTTGCAGCGGAGACGAAGTGTGCAGGAAAACTGCACCTTCTGACTGGCGGTAATCCGACCTTTATTATCAGAGGAAAGAGGGAAGCATGAAAAGGATTCTGATTGCGGGAACAAAGAGCGGCTGCGGCAAGACGACGATGACACTGGCTCTGCTTGCGGCTCTGAAAAAGTGGGGCGTGCCGGTCGCATCCTTCAAATGCGGTCCGGATTATATTGATCCGATGTTTCACCGGGCGGTGCTCGGCGTGGAAACGAGAAATCTGGATCCGTTTTTCAGTTCGCCGGAGGAGCTGCGGGCGCAGCTGCGGAAGGCGGAAGCAAAGATAGCAGAAAAGTACGGCAGCAGTGAGGACGGCATCCTTTTAGTGGAAGGCGTCATGGGCTATTACGACGGTCTCGGCCGGACTTCGGAGTGCAGTACCTACAGTGTGGCAGCTGCAACCGGTACACCGGTTGTACTGGTTGTGGAGGCAGGCGGCATGAGTGCCTCTGTCGGTGCCGTGCTGCAGGGATTTCGGAATTATAAGGCAGACAGCGGCATCAAAGGCGTGATTTTTAACGGTGTTTCGGAGAAAATGCAGCCGTTCCTGAAGGCAATCGCGGAGGAGAACGGTCTTCGCTGCCTTGGCTGCATGCCGCATGAAAAGGAAGTGACAATCGGAAGCCGTCACCTGGGACTGGTCACGGCGCAGGAGATCTCTGAGCTGCAGCGCAAGGTCGATATGCTCGCAGAGATGGCGGAGCGCTGTCTGGATCTGGAACTTCTGTGGGAACTGGCGGAAGAAGCACCGATGACAGAAGGAGAAGAGAAGCAGAAGGAGGCCGGGACTGTGAAGGCTGAAAGCGGTCCGGTAATCGGAATTGCCCGTGATGCGGCCTTCTGCTTTCAGTATCCCGAAAACCTGGAAATTCTGGAGAAGCTTGGCTGCAGACTGCGCTTTTTCTCACCGCTGAAAGAGCAGGCACTGCCGGAGGGAATCTCCGGTCTGTGGCTGCCGGGCGGTTATCCGGAACTCTATCTGCAGGAACTGGAGCAGAATGAAGCGATGCGGACGGCAGTCCGTGCGGCTGTGGAAGGAGGCATGCCGACCATCGCCGAGTGCGGCGGTTTTCTGTATCTGCATGAGTCGGCTGCAGGTCATCAGCTTGCCGGAGTTCTGGCAGGACAGGTCTTTGAGACAAAGAGGCTGCAGCGTTTCGGTTACACCTATCTGACAGCACGGAAGGACAATCTTCTCGGAAAAGCAGGGGAAATGCTTCGCACGCATGAGTTCCATTACTGGGACAGCCCGGATATCGGAGAGGATTATGAGGCAGTGAAGGCCGGCAGCGGCCGCCGAAACTTCTGTGTACATGCAACGGAGACACTGTGGGCAGGCTTCCCGCATCTGTACCTGCCGGCCAACCCCGGCGCGGCAGAAGCATTTGTCAGAAAAGCGGAGGAATACGCATGCCGTACATCTTCTTTACAGCACTGATCGGCGGCTTCGTGCTGGATCTTCTGATCGGCGATCCGCACGGGTTTCCGCACTTTGTGATTCTGATCGGCCGTCTGATCACGGCACTGGAGAAGCTTTTGCGGAAGATCTTTCCGAAAAACAGAGGCGGAGAGCGTGCAGCCGGTGTCGTGCTGGTTATCCTGACTCTGCTGCTTTCCGGCGGCATTCCGCTTTTTCTGCTTCTTCTGCTCGCACGCATCTGGCTGCCGGCAGCCTGGCTCTTCGAGCTGTTTTTATGCTGGCAGATTCCCGCTGTCCGTTCCCTGCGGACGGAGAGCATGAAGGTGTATGAGGCTTTAAAAAAAGGAAATCTGGAAGAGGCCCGCTATGCGGTCTCGATGATTGTCGGCCGTGATACGGCCAATCTCACAGCAGAGGGTGTGATAAAGGCGGCAGTGGAGACGGTGGCGGAGAATACCTCCGACGGCGTCGTGGCGCCCCTCCTTTTCACAGCTCTCGGGGGCTGTGTCGGCGGCTGCCTCTATAAGGCGGTCAACACGATGGACTCCATGGTCGGCTACCGCAATGAAAAATACCGGTATTTCGGCACGGCAGCGGCAAAGCTGGATGATATTGTGAATTTCATTCCGGCTCGTCTTTCCGCCCTTCTGATGATTGCGGCGGCTGCCCTGACAGGCTTTGATGTGAAAAATGCATACCGCATCTTTCGACGTGACCGGCTGAAGCACGCCAGTCCGAACTCCGCGCAGACAGAATCGGTCTGTGCAGGCGCACTGCAGCTGCAGCTGGCGGGAGATGCCTGGTATTTTGGAGAACTGCATAAGAAACCGACAATCGGAGATCCGATCCGTCAGGTGACGCCGGAGGCCATTCCGGATGCGAACAAGCTGATGTATGCCACGGCATGGCTGACTTTCGGACTTGGCGTACTGCTGCGGCTTCTGCTGCTGGCAGTTCTCTTCTGAGAGGTACAATGATGAAGCAATATGAACACGGCGGGGGCCTTCCCTATCAGGGAAAGAAGGTTGAACTCGATTTTTCGGTCAATCTTCATCCCTTCGGCATGCCGCCTGCGGTGGCGGAAGCTCTGCGGAACAGTGTGGAGCTGTTTCAGAATTATCCGGATCCGGAGTGCAGGGAACTTAAAAGAGCACTTGCGGAAAAACTCGGCACGGACAAGGAGAGAATCCTGTTCGGAAACGGGGCGGATGATCTTCTTTACCGGGTGTTTCAGGTTTTGAGACCGCAGCAGGTGCTGGTCTGTGATCCCTGCTTTTCCGAATATGAGAGGGCGGCAAAAGCCTGCGGTGCAGAGGTGCGGCACTTTGGGCTGAAGCCGGAGGAGGAGTTTTCGATTCCTGCTGCATTTGCAGAAAAACTGAGTTCGCAGACCGGACTGGTCTGCCTGTGCACGCCCAATAATCCGACAGGAAAGCTGGTGCCGGAGGGGATGATCCGAAAAATTGCGGAGCGGTGCAGACAGATCGGCGCCTGTCTGCTGCTGGATGAGTGTTTTCTTCCTTTTACGGAGAGGGAGTCGGCCATGCACCTGCAGGAGGAATATCCGAATCTTCTGGTGCTGCGTGCCTTTACAAAGAGTTATGCGCTGGCGGGACTGCGGCTGGGATACATGGTCAGCAGCGATCCGTCTTTTTTACAGAAACTTCGTGAGGCGGCGCCGGTATGGGCAGTTTCGGCACCGGCACAGACGGCGGGACTGGCAGCTCTTTCCGGTGAAGATGTGATTTTCGAGGCAAGGCAGTTTTTGCGGCAGGAGAGACCGCGTGTGACGGAAAGACTGCGCGCAATGGGCTTCCGCGTGTGGGAGAGTGATTGTAATTTCCTGCTGTTTCAGGGACCGGAGGATCTGGGAGAACGGCTTCTGGAGAAGGGAATCGCGATCAGGGACTGCTCCAATTACAGGGGGCTCCGGAAGGGATTCTGGCGCATCGGCCTGAAGACAAGGGAAGAAAACGACCGTCTGCTGGAGGCAGCTGCAGATCTGAAGTCAGGCGGCACTGCCGATGACAGACAGGAGACGTAACCGGAATTCGACAGCAGTGAAGGATGTAACAGGTAAAGAGGAGCATTGCAGATGGCTAAGACGATCATGGTGCAGGGGACGATGTCCAATGTGGGAAAAAGTATTCTTACGGCGGCACTCTGCAGGATCTTTAAGCAGGACGGTTATCGGGTGGCACCGTTTAAGTCACAGAATATGGCACTGAATTCCTTCATTACAACAGAAGGGCTTGAGATGGGACGCGCACAGGCGGTGCAGGCGGAGGCCTGCGGCGTAGAGCCGTCGGTGCTGATGAATCCGATTCTTTTAAAGCCGGTGACCGATATGGGGTCGCAGCTGATCGTCAACGGAGAGGTGCGCGGTAATTATATGGCACGCGACTACTTTGCGATGAAGAAGCAGCTGATTCCTGATATCATGCATGCCTTTGAGATACTTTCGAATGAGAATGACATCATCGTCATTGAGGGAGCGGGCAGTCCTGCGGAGATTAATCTCAAGACGGATGATATTGTCAACATGGGACTGGCGAAGCTGACGAAGTCGCCGGTACTGCTGGTGGGCGACATCAATCCGGGCGGCGTGTTCGCACAGCTTGCGGGTACACTGCTGCTGCTCGATGAGGATGAAAAGGACCTTGTAAAAGCAACGGTCATCAACAAGTTCCGCGGAGATCCGACAATTCTGGACCCGGGGCTTTCCATGCTGGAGGAGATCACGGGAAAGCCATGCGCGGGAGTGGTGCCTTATGCGCCGCTTGATATAGACGATGAGGACAGTCTCAGTTCAAGGCTGGAGGAGCAGCAGGCTCCTGCTGTGATCGATATTGCGGTGATCCGGCTTCCGAAGCTGTCTAATTTCACGGATTTCACGGCGCTGGCGGCGATGCCAGGAACGGGAGTCCGCTATGTGGACCGGCCCGGAAAGCTGGGAAATCCGGATCTGGTGATTCTTCCGGGAAGCAAGAGCACGATTGCGGATCTGCGATGGCTGCGTGAATCCGGACTGGAGACGGCCGTTCTGCGGCTGCACAACAGCGGAGTGCCGGTGATCGGCATCTGCGGCGGCTATCAGATGCTGGGGCTGGAGGTGACGGACCGGGAAGGCAGCGAGGGCGGCGGCAGTATCCGCGGCATGGGACTGCTTCCGGTGCGGACTGCATTTGCAGCGCAGAAACACAGAACGAGAGTGGCCGGACACTTTTCGGAGAGCAGTGCATTTCCCGGAATACCGGTGGAAGGCTATGAGATTCATATGGGCGAGACCGTGCTTCAGGACGGAGCGAGCCCGCTTTTGCAGCTGGATAACGGAACTGCGGACGGCTGTGTCCATGGAACAGTCATGGGCAGCTATCTGCACGGACTGTTTGACCGCAAAGAGGTAAGGGAGGCTCTGCTGAAGAAGCTGTATGAGCGCAAGGGCTTAAGCTTCTCGGAAGAGGTGCCTGATTACAGGACCTATAAGGAGCAGCAGTATGATCTGCTTGCCGAGACAGTGCGGAACAGCCTGAATATGAAACTGATTTACCGGATTCTGGAGGAAGGAGTCTGACAGTGAATACGGAAATTGAATATGTACTTCCGATGGACATCGAAAAGCGCAGCTTTGAAATCATTGAATCGGAGCTTCCGCATCCGCTTGATCCGGAGCTTGCGCCGATCATCAAGCGCGTGATTCATACGACAGCGGACTTTGAATATGCCGATACCCTGTACTTTTCACCGCAGGTGAGAGAAAAGGCACTTGCAGCTCTGCAGAAGGGCGCTACAATTGTGACAGACACAACGATGGCACTTTCCGGAATTAATAAGCCGGCACTTGAGAGGCACGGCTGCCGGGCTGTCAGTTTTATCGGAGATCCGGCGGTGGCAGAAGCAGCGAAGAAGAACGGGACGACCCGTTCCCGCGAGGCGGTTGACCGTGCTGCGGAACTTCCGGGGCCGCTGATTTTTGCAGTGGGCAATGCACCGACGGCTCTGCTTCGGATCAGGGAGCTGATTCTGGAAGGCAGGCTGGATCCGGCACTGGTCATTGGTGTGCCGGTCGGCTTTGTCAATGTGGTGCAGGCCAAGGAACTGCTGATTGAGACAGGTGTTCCCTGCATTGTTGCGCGAGGAAGAAAAGGCGGAAGCAATGTGGCGGCTGCCATCTGCAATGCGCTTTTGTATCTGCAGGGACGTCCGGGAGTCTGAGAGAGCAGTCCGAAAAGGCATCATCAGATTAAGAAAAGCGGCGGAAGCCGTTTCAAATACAGGAGGAACAAAGCATGAGAGCTTATGAGCGCTTACTGAACTATGTGAAGATTTATACGACAAGTGATGACGAGACAGGTACAACACCGTCTACCGCACGCCAGTTTGATCTGGCAAAGCTGCTTGTCGGGGAGATGAAAGAGATGGGCATTGCGGATGCCCGCGTTGATGAAAACTGCAATGTCTACGGTACCGTTCCGGCCACACCGGGTCTGGAGGACCGCAAGGGACTGGGCTTTATTGCTCATCTGGACACTGCACCGGACTGCTGCGGCGAGAATGTCAATCCGCAGGTCTGGGAGAACTATGACGGCGGCGAGCTGGAGATCGGAAACGGTCTGAAGCTGACACCGGCGATGTTCCCGCATCTGCCGAAACTGGCAGGCAGAACACTGATCACTTCAGACGGCAGCACCCTGCTCGGTGCCGATGACAAGGCCGGAATTGCGGAGATCATGACACTTGCAGAGCAGCTGCTGGCAGGCGGGATGCCGCACGGAAAGATCTGCCTGGCCTTTACACCGGATGAGGAGATCGGCGGCGGTGCTGAGACTCTGGATCTGGATGCCTTCGGTGCAGCCTATGCCTATACAGTGGACGGAGGCTGTGAGACAGAACTTTCCTATGAGAATTTCAATGCCGCAGAAGCAGTATTTAAGATCCGCGGTGTGAGCGTCCATCCGGGCGACTCAAAGGATACGATGATCAATGCTTCTCTTGTTGCCTGTGAGATCAATGCAGCACTTCCGGCAATGGACATTCCGGCAAGAACGGAAGGCTACGAGGGATTCTTCCATTTATGCGACATCAGCGGCAATGTGGAGAATGCAAAGCTGACCTATATCGTCAGAGATCACAGTCTGGAGAATTTCAATGCCCGCTGTGAGCTGCTTCGTCATATTGAAAAATGCATGAACGAGCGCTACGGTGCCGGCACAGTCGAACTCGTACTGAAGGATCAGTACCGCAATATGATCGAGAAGATCCGTCCCTGCAAGGAGCTGATCGATTATGCAAAGGAGGCCATTCGCGAGGCCGGCAGCGAACCGGTTGTGGAGCCGATCCGCGGCGGCACAGACGGCGCACAGCTTTCCTTCAGAGGACTGCCCTGCCCGAATCTCGGCACAGCAGGCTATGCATTCCACGGCCCGTACGAACACATTACGGCAGAAGGTATGGACTTCGTTGTGGAAGTGCTGAAGGGAATTACAAAAAAGTTCAGCAAATAAAACGCTGATCTATAGGGAGAATGAAGCGGTTTCGGACCGCAGACAGGTGAGAACCGGCAGCTTTTGAGGCTGCCGGTTCTTTTTTGCCCGGAAAAGAGAACAAAAATCAGTGTGAGACGGATATCTGATCTTAAAAGCGATTAAGAAACTTTCAATCGACCTAAATAAAAAATGATGAAACAAAATTTATTTAGTGCCTTGCGACGAAAGTTAGAGTATGCTAATATCTACGTCGAAGTTAGTTTAAATCAACTAACATAAGAACATCAGTTCTAAGCAGTTTATGAAGGGGAATTTCAGATGAAACAAAGAAGAGGAATTCCGGCAGGCTTTCGCAGCCTGATGATCCTTCTGCTGGCAGTTACATTGGTGATGGCACCGGTAAGCAGTGTTTTGGCAGCTGCTGAGGATGCATCTGCAGGAAATCGCTGGGGAGCGGCAGCGGATGAGATTGACAAGTATCTCGATGCGGCCTTTGAAGCGTATCTTGCCGGTGATGCAAAAGCGGCCTACAGCAATGTGAACGATGCGTACTTCAAGGTGTACGAGGTAACAGGCTTTGAGCGCCAGACCATGAGTTATGTGTCCGGACCGCGCAAGAATGCCGTAGAGCTTCAGTACTCCACCTGTAAGGCGGCAGTTAAGAAGGACAATACAGATCCGGAAGTACAGAAGGAGGTTCGTACCGAACTCAACAAGCTGAAGAGCATGATCCGTGAGGACGGCAACAAGCTTGCACAGAAGGACGGTGAGGAACAGACCGTTACAAAGTATTATCTGAACGGCGAACTGACGGCGACAGACCCGTATGCAGATTATGCGGGTGATCCGAATGCAGCCGTTACCTACGCCAGCTGGGCGGCAGCGGCAGAAGCGCTGAACGAGCTGCTCGACACGGCATTTACCGCATATAAGGGAAAAGATTTCGAAGCAGCAAAGGACAATACACAGACCGCCTTCTACATGGTCTATGAAGAGTCCGGACTGGATCACGCACTCTACAAGGAACTTTCCGTCGAGGATCGTCTGGAAGTGGATCAGCGCTTTGCGGATCTGCAGGGACTGATCGAGGGAGAGAAGTTCCAGAGAAATGCAGTGCAGAGAGCGATTCGTCAGCTGAAGAATGTCATTACGGCAAAGGCTGCTTCTCTGGATGAAGCGGCAGCAGCAAAGGCTGCCGAGGAGGCAGCGAAGGCTGCTGAAGAGGCTGCAGCTGAAGAAACAACGACAGAGGATCAGAGCTGGCTGACCTTCCTTGCAGCATTTGGCATCATCGTCCGCGAAGGTCTGGAAGCAATTCTGGTTATCGCAGCGATTATTGCCTACCTCGCAAAGAGCGGCAATAAGAAGTCGCTGAAGAATGTTTATGTCGGCGGTGTTCTCGGAATTGCAGCAAGCTTTGTGGCAGCAGCGATTCTGTACTATGTCAAGCAGGCATGGACGGGAGCCGGCCAGTCACAGGAATTTATCGAGGGTATCACGGCGCTGATTGCAGTGTGTGTTCTCTTCTACGTCAGCAACTGGATGATCTCCAAATCCGAGGCAGCTGCCTGGTCGAATTACATCGACGGCAAGGTACAGTCCTCTGTTGAGAGAGGATCCGCTATGGCACTGGCCTTCACCGCATTCCTTTCTGTATTCCGTGAGGGAGCCGAGGTCGTGCTCTTTTACCAGCCGATGCTGGGCGAGGGACATGCCAATATGGTCTGGGCCGGATTTGCAGCCGGCTGTGTCCTTCTGGTATTTGTCTATCTCGCAATCACGAAGCTTTCCATTAAGCTTCCGATCAAGATCTTCTTTACGGCAACCAGTATCCTGATGGCAGTGATGTGCGTCTCCTTCCTTGGAGCAGGCATCAAGGAGCTTGCAGAAGGCGGTCTCTTCGACGTCGTACTCCGCGTAACAGGTATTCCGGAAAACGATGTCATTCAGATCTTCGGCATCTATCCGTATCTTGAAACACTGGTACCGCAGCTGATCCTGGCAGTTATTCTTCTTGTGACCTTCATGATGGCGCACTACAGAAACAAGCTTGCGCTGAAGGATGCCGAGATCAGAAAGCTGCAGGGCAGCGGCAATTAATCAGTTACCAAAGGCTTGCTTCATAAAAGAAGCGCTTATAAAGGTATAAGTATTATTCACACTCGTCCTATGGACGACAATCAGAGGAGGTTTCCATGAAAAAAGCATTAGCAGCATTTTCTCTTGCAGCACTGATGGCACTTGGCAGCGTCGGCGTTATGGCAGCTGACGAGGCAGGCTTCGAAGAGTTCCCGATCGGCGAGGAGCAGGACGTTGACGTTCTTCACGTCGCAGCAGTTTACTTCCAGCCGGTAGAGATGGAGCCGGCAGAGTCTGCAGGTCTTTCCAAGGAAGATTCCAACCTTCATATCGAAGCTGACGTTTCCGCTCTGGAGAACGAGCTTGGCTTCGGTGTCGGCGACTGGATCCCGTACATGACAGTTAAGTACGAAATCATTGACCAGGATACAGAGAAGACAGTTCTGGAAGGTGACTTCATGCCGATGGCAGCAAGTGACGGCCCGCACTACGGCGCAAACATCAATCTGCCGGATGCAGGTACATACACACTGAAGTGCTCCTTCTACAGCCCGGCTGAGAACGGCTACCTGCTTCATGTAGATGCAGAGACAGGCGTTACAGGCCAGTTCTGGTCAGAGCCGATCGTTGTTGAGTTCAAGGATTGGGAGTACACACCGCAGGAGTGGTAAATCCAACTTCTCTTATATGAAAATGTACAGTATGCTGCCTCGCTTAAGAGGCGGCATACTAACTTTGTTTCACGGAGAAAATAACAAATGCTGAACTATCTGATTACAGTTACTGAAGATCTTCTGATTGCCGTAACACTTCTGGTACTGATCGCAGAGCTTGGCCGCAAGGTTTATACAGCGAACAGCGGCCGTTTCACATGGATCGGAATCGGAGCAGGTGTCGCAGCTTCTGCTGCAATGGCACTGGCAAAAAACCTGACCAGCAAGGTGGCAACAAATCGCTGGAATTTATGGATCTTTCTGTTCACGACAGTACTTTCGCTGCTGTTCGTGATTTTTTCATGTGTATGTAAGCAGGGAAGCAAAGGTCTTCTGCCGCTTACAGCAGGTGCTGCCCTGATTGCGCTGCTTCTTTTCTATGAGCTGCCGGACGTCATGGCATATCCATTCCTCTTTGATACGGGCAAGGCGGGCAGATTCTCTGTTGCCTTCCTGGTGCGTTTCCTGGGCTGGCTGGCAGCTCTGCTTCTGCTGTTTATCTACGCACTTTATCTTCGCAAATGCATCCGCGCATCGGTGGGTACAGGACTTCTTCGTCTTGTGACGAACCTCGCCGTCCTGGTCAATGCGGCCCGCTGCATGGGACAGGTGATGCGTCCGTGGGTATCCCGTGCCAAGTGGCTTCCGGATTTTCTGCCGAAGTACAGCAAGGCCGATTATCCGTGGGCATTCCCGATTGTCAAATTCGTTGCAAACAGCACACTGCAGTTCTCGATGCTGGTTGCCGGACTGGCGCTTCTGATTCCGATTTCACTGTTTTTCTACAATATGAAAATTCACGGAACATATGAGAATCCCGCACAGCTTCGCCGCCTGAAGGCGATTGCAAAGCGCTGCCGCCGTGCAGCGGTGACGGTATCTGTGTGCTTTGTTCTGTTTCTTCTTACCATGACTGTTGTCAAGGCTTATGCGAACCGCACGATTGAGCTCTCCTCACCGGAGGAATATACCGTAGAGGGTGATGAGATCCATGTGCCGATCTCGGAAGTAGAGGACGGTCATCTGCACCGCTTTGAATATAAGACAGAGAACAACATTGCTGTCCGCTGGATTGTCGTCAAGAAGCCGGGATCTGCAGCCTACGGTGTCGGACTTGATGCCTGTGATGTCTGCGGTGATGCGGGATATTACGAGCGCGGCGACCAGGTGGTCTGCAAGCGCTGCGATGTTGTCATGAATATCCAGACCATCGGCTTCAAGGGAGGCTGCAATCCGATTCCGCTGTCTTATACAGTTAAGGACGGACAGATGATCTTTGCACTGCAGGATATTATTGACGGCGAGAAGGAATTCAAGTAAACAGGGAGGTTTGCCATGTTTTTTCGAATGGTAAGAGGAGCGTTGATCCGCCAGAGAGGAAAGATGCTTCTGATTGCATTTACAATCGCCCTCGGTGCATCTCTTGCAACGGCCATGCTGAATACGATGCTGGATGTAGGCGATAAGGTCAATGAAGAGCTGAAAACCTACGGTGCCAATATCACCGTAAAGCCCAAGGACTCATCACTGCTTGCGGATCTGTATTCCGTAGAGGAGGACGGAGGAGCACTCAGCACCTCCTATCTGGCAGAGGACGAGCTCGGAAAGCTGAAGACGATTTTCTGGGCATTTAATATAGTAGATTTTGCTCCGTTCCTGGAAAGACAGGTCACGGTCAACGGAAGTCAGACGGCAGCAGCTGTCGGTACCTGGTTCAATCATCATCTGGATCTTCCGACCGGTGAGTCACTGGATGCGGGTGTAACGGGTCTTAGAAGCTGGTGGGAGATCAGCGAGGGAGCATGGCTTGATGAGCAGAATACAACTGCAGATCATGAGATCATGCTGGGAAAATCACTGGCAGAATCTCTCGGCGCCAAGGTCGGTGATCAGCTGACACTCGGCGGATCCGAAAAAGAGCTGACAGCTACGGTGACCGGTATCTATGATGCCGGCGGCGATGAGGATGACAAGCTTTTTGCAGGCCTGGATCTGGTGCAGGAACTCTTTGATCTGGACGGCAAGGTGGCCTCCATTGAGGTCAGTGCTCTGACAACGCCGGATAACGAACTGGCAGAACGTGCAGCCAGAAATCCTGCAGCCCTTTCTGCAGCAGATTATGAGACCTGGTATTGTACAGCTTACGTCAGCGCGATCTGCTATCAGATTCAGGAGGCGATCACGAATTCGGCTGCATCCGCTGTCCGTCAGGTTGCGGACTCCGAGGGTGCGATTCTGGATAAGACAAAGCTGCTGATGCTTCTGATCACAATCTTAAGTCTTGTCGGCGCAGCGCTCGGTATCTCCAATCTGGTAACGGCCAGCGTGATGGAGCGCTCACAGGAGCTTGGACTTCTGAAGGCCATCGGTGCCTTTGACGGACCGATTACAGCTCTGATCATGACGGAAGTTCTGATTACAGCTCTGGTCGGCGGTGTTGCCGGATACTTTATGGGCTTCGGCTTCGCACAGCTGATCGGCAGAAGCGTATTCGGATCTGCAATTGAGATGAAGGTCATGGTTATTCCGATTGTGGCTCTGCTGATTGCACTTGTCACGATTGCAGGCAGCCTTCCGGCTATCCGTATGGTACTGCGTCTGGATCCGGCAGAGGTTCTGCACGGAAGCAAGGCATGATAAGACAGGAGCGAGAATAAGATGACGAAAAGAAGAATGTATCTGAGAATGGTGACGGCAGCTCTGCTGCGCCGCCGTTCAAGAATGCTGATTGCGCTGCTTTCCATCGCAATCGGTGCGACCATTCTGTCCGGTCTTCTGACCATCTATTACGATGTCCCGAGACAGATGGGGGCACAGTTCCGCGGATACGGAGCAAATATGCTGCTTCTGTCCTCCGGTGAGGAGACCATGACAGCGGACGGTGCTGCTGATGCACTGAAAGCAATTCCGAACGGCAATCTGGTCGGTGCATCACCCTACCGCTATGTCAGGGTGGATATGCAGAGCAGACAGCAGTCCTTTACGGCAGCAGGAACCGATTTCGAGCAGGTCCAGAAGACAAGCCCGTACTTCCAGGTTGAAGGAGAGTATCCGTCAGGCAGACATGAGGTGCTGATCGGAAAACAGATTGCTTCTACAATCGGAACCAAAGTCGGCGATATCATGGAGCTGACTTATACGCCGGCTGCAGCAGCAGAAAATACAGCAGATTCCGGAGCCGAGGCACTTGCAGCAGGAACAGAAGTGTACGGCAGTGCACCGGGCTGGAGTGATCAGATCGTCAAGGTTACAGTTAAGATCGGTGATGATCAGACAATTGAAGAACTGACAGTCGATGCATCCGCACAGACACCGGAAATCGGCGGTCAGTGTGCAGAAGAGAGCTTTACTTCTCAGTTTATCGGCAAGACCATTCCGGTAGCTGCAGATGACATTGATGCGATATCCGGTGCGACTATGACATCCAATGCGGTTCTGCAGGCGGTCAATACAGCACGGGCAGAGCAGAAGAAGGATGATCCGACAACGATTACCTTTAAGGTCACCGGTATTCTGGACACGGGCGGTGATGAAGAGAGCTACGTCTTCATGTCCATGTCCGATATGGGCGATCTGACAGGCAACGATCAGAATCTGGATGTTATGGAGCTCAGTGTTTCCGCATCACAGGATGAACTGGAAGGCTATGTAAATGCAATTGCAGGCAGCAGCTCACAGGTGCAGGCGCGACTTGTCAAGCGCGTCACACATTCAGAGGCTTCCGTTCTTGCAAAACTGCAGGCACTGGTGTTCCTGGTCACAATCGTCGTTCTGCTGCTGACCATGATCTGCGTTTCGACAACCATGACCGCTGTCGTATCTGAGCGCCGCAGAGAAATCGGTCTTCGCAAGGCACTGGGTGCTTCCGATAACAGTATTCGAATGGAATTCCTCGGAGAGGGAATGTTCCTCGGTCTGCTCGGCGGTCTGCTCG
>JAUNAG010000001.1:52165-85210 GCA_030527685.1 Lachnospiraceae bacterium
CTTCGGTTTCGGCTTTGCGCAGCTGGTGAGCGTGAACGTATTCGGTTCCTCCATCACCCTGCAGCCCCTGCTTCTGCCGCTTGCCGTAATCGTTTCGATGGCAATTGCGGGACTTTCCTGCCTGCTTCCGGTTAAGCATGCAGTGGCAATTGATCCGGCACTTGTACTGAAAGGAGAGTAAAGAAGATGAGTCTTCTTGAGCTTAATAATATTTCGAAAATCTATGGAGATCTGCACGCACTCGATAAGGTCAGCATTCATGTCGACAAGGGCGAGTGGGTTGCCATCATGGGTCCATCCGGTTCCGGAAAAAGTACGATGATGAATATCATCGGCTGCATGGACAAGCCGTCTGAGGGCCAGGTTCTGCTGGACGGCGTGGATATCGCAAAGCAGAGCAGCAAGAAGCTGACAGAGACCAGAAGAGACAAGATCGGTCTGATCTTCCAGCAGTTCCACATGGTCAACTATCTGACAGCTGTGGAAAATATCATGGTTTCTCAGTTCTATCACTCCATGCCGGATGAAAACGAGGCACTGGAGGCACTGGAGCGTGTCGGTCTTCGTGATCGTGCACATCATCTTCCGAGCCAGCTGTCCGGCGGTGAGCAGCAGCGTGTCTGCGTTGCGAGAGCGCTGATCAATCATCCGGAAATCATTCTTGCAGATGAGCCGACAGGTAACCTGGATGAGGCAAATGAGAACATCGTTCTGGATCTGTTCCGCCAGCTGCACCGTGAAGGCACCACCCTGATCGTTGTCACACACGATCCGGAGGTGGCTGAGGCTGCACAGCGCACCATCGTTCTGAAGAACGGCAAGGTTGCCAGAGAAATCATCAACGAGAACTTTGTGGAGTAATAACAAATGAAAAAAAGAGGTACAGTAAGTAATCTGCTTCGTCTGATTCTTTCACTGGTCCTCGCAGTCGGGTGCCGGACATTCATCAGTCCCTGTATTCATGAGGACGGGAATTACGGCACCTGTCATTATGCGGGGGAAGTAGTCCTTGTTCTTGGAATTCTGCTGACCATGAATGCACTTCTTTCACTGATTATGAAGAATCCGGGAACAAGACGAGGATATGCGGGGGCAGCTTCCATGACCGGTGTCGTGACAGCACTGATGCCCGGAGTTGTGATTCCGTTATGCGGTATGAATACAATGCGCTGCACGATGATCATGAGACCGGCCGTCATGCTGCTTTCAGGTGTCATCATCGCACTGTCATTATTTGAAATGTTCTGGATCAGAGAGGAAGCATAAGAGTGAATAATCTCAGGAAGCTGGTAAGCCGGAATCTGCAGAAGAAGCCGGTGAGAACAGGCGCGCTGTTCGCGCTGATTCTGTTTCTTTCTTTTTCGATTTTTGCCGGCTCTATGGCTGTATTCGGCATGAAAAACGGCCTGGCCAGTCTGGAAAACCGTCTTGGTGCAGATGCCATCGTAGTGCCGAAGCAGGCAAGATCGAAGGAGGATCTCAGTCAGATCCTCTTAAACGGAACAACAGGTTACTTCTATATGAAGAATTCTGTGCTGGACGATGTCCGTGCAACAGAGGGAGTCGAAGCTGCATCGGCACAGCTGTTTCTGGCCTCGCTGAGGGCAGACTGCTGCTCTGCGGCAATTCAGGTCATCGGCATTGATCCGGAGACGGATTTCTCCATTCAGCCCTGGATTGCAAAGCGGTTCTCGGGAAAACTCGACGAATATGAGGTCGTTGTCGGCTGCGAAGTCAATGCAGAAGTCGGCGACAGCATCCGGATCTATGACCGGAACTGCCGCGTAGCCGCAAGACTGGCCAAAACCGGCACCGGACTGGATACAGCCGTTTATACCACGATCGATAATATCCGTCTGCTGCTGGCTGCAGCTCAGGAGCTGGGACATGATCTGAAGATTTCAGGTGATCCGGCCGATGTGATTTCAGCTGTCTATGTCAAGGTGAAGGACGGCTATGATGTGGAGAAGGTCACAAACAATCTGAAAGTTTATGTCAGAAAGACAGAGACGATTCAGACAAAGAATATGCTTACCGATGTGTCAGACGGTCTGACAGGCATGGCAAAGACCACGACAGTCCTGATGGCTGTTCTGTGGCTTATCGGCTTCGCCGTTCTGATTGCGGCCTTCTGTCTGATGATTAACGAGAGAAAGCGGGAGTTTGCCGTACTTCGTCTGCTGGGCATGTCTGAGCGTCAGCTTGCATCCATGATCCGTCTGGAAGCTCTTGTATTAAGTCTTGCCGGCGGTATCTGCGGCATTGTGCTGGGAGCAGCGGTTGTATTTCCGTTCAGCGGTCTGATTGAGGCAAAGCTGGGACTGCCGTTCCTGCTTTCCGGAATCGGGCAGACACTGCTGCTGGCTGCTCTGACGCTGCTGGCCGTTGTATTATCCGGTCTGCTGGCGGCGGCACATACGGCAAAACGATTAAGCCGGGTAGAACCGGGCAATGTGTTAAGAGAAGGGAACTGAGGATGAAGCAGCTGAGAGCAGAACAGGTCGGGAGGCGTTTTATGCGAAAGAGCGGAACGGCCAATTTCTTTTACGGCGTGCAGCCGCAGAGTCTGGAGCTTCCGGAGGGATCTCTGACCGTCATTATGGGAAGATCCGGAAGCGGAAAGACAACACTGCTGAATCTTCTGTCAGGCATGCTGCCGCCGACGGAGGGAAAGGTGTTTCACGGGGAGAAGGATCTCTATGCCATGTCGGATGCGGAACTTTCCGAATGGCGCGGCACGAAGATGGGAGTGATTCCGCAGGGCCGTGCGATGCTGGATGCCCTGACTGTGATGGAGAACATCCTGCTTCCGGGAAACCTTTATCCGAAAAAGGATCGCAGCGGAACGGAACTTGCAGCCCTCGCAGAAGAACTTCTGCAGAGACTGGGGATTGCGCACCTGGCAGACAGCTTTCCGGCAGAACTCTCCGGAGGAGAGCTGCGCAGAGCGGCGATTGCACGGGCGGTTCTCTATGAGCCTGATTTCCTTTTTGCCGATGAGCCGACAGGAGATCTGGATGATGAAAACACGGAAATTGTCCTGAAACTGCTGCGTGAAGAGGCAGACCGCGGTGCGGTAGTCCTGATGGTGACACATGAACGGGAGGCAGCTTCCTATGCCGACCGGTGTTACAGGATGGAAGCAGGAAAACTGCAGGAGATTTAACGCGGCAAAAACAGGATCTGCCAGCAGATCCTGCCGGAAACCTGAGCAGAATATAATGGAAGACAGAAGACAGGAGTCAGCCGGACGGCTGACTCCTGTCTTTAATATCATAGGAGATTCTGTTGGATTTCTTATGGTATTAAAACGCCTGGCAGCGGAGCAATCGGCTTTTACGGTAAATTTTGACACTGTCTTAAAGTCAGCTTCTGTGTTAATGTTATGAGAAGCTCGGACTTTACAGCAGAGAGAGAGGGAAAGATGAACCAGTGTGATGAATGTGCATACTATGCATATGACGAAGAATACGATGACTACGTCTGTGAGGCAAACATGGACGAGGATGATTACCAGCGAATGGTTTCGGGTTATTACAGACAGTGCCCGCTGTATCGAAACGGTGACGAGTACGCAGTGGTGCGCCACCAGCTGTAAAAAAGGTGTATAAAAAATGCTGAGATTATTTATTTTAGGCGGATTTCTTGCAGGCCTGATTGTCTGTGTCCGCATGGATCTGTCGATCCTTTATGCCCTGGTTCTGGGACTGTTTCTCTTTGTGTTTTATGCAAAAAGAAAAGGAAATTCATGGAAAAAGATCGGTGAGATGCTTCTTGCCGGTGCACTGAAGGTCAAAAACATCCTTCTGGTCTTTGTCTGTATCGGCTGTCTCACGGCCACATGGAGACTCTGCGGCACGATTCCCTATATCGTGTACCACAGTTCCGCACTGATTCTTCCTAAGGTTTTCCTTTTGAGCGCGTTTCTCCTGAACTGTGTGTTATCCTATTTAACAGGATCCTCTTTTGCGGCAGTCGGAACAATCGGAACAATCTGCATGATGCTCGGAAAAGCGCTGGGCGTGCCGGTGATTCCGCTGGGCGGCGCCATCTTTTCGGGAATCTATTTCGGAGATCGCTGCTCGCCGATGTCATCCAGTGCCCTGCTTGTGGCAGAGATCACGGAGACCGATATCTATGCCAATACGAAGGCAATGTTCCGCACAGCGATTATTCCGTTTTCAATCTCCTGTGTACTGTATCTGCTGTTTCGCTTTGATGCGGCGGACAATGTGCAGATGGATTCGCTGGGAGTGCTGCGGGATGCCTATCAGCTGCACTGGATCTGCCTGGTTCCGGCACTGCTGATCCTGGTGCTCTGTGCGTGTAAGGTAGATGTCAAGCTGACGATGATGATCAGCACGGTGACAGGCATTCTGATCTGCTTATTCCTGCAGAAAGTACCTGTCTCTGAGATCTTTCATGCGCTGGTATTCGGCTTCCATCCGCAGAACAATGAGGCACTGGAGAGCCTTCTGGGCGGCGGAGGCATTCTTTCCATGAAAAATGTTGCCGGCATCGTGCTCTTATCGGCTTCATTTTCCGGTATCTTTGAAAATACAGATCTCTTCGGGGATCTGGAGATCTGGATGAACAGGCTGACAGAGAAGATCACGAAGGAAGGCGCGCTTTTAGTGACCGCCGTTTTATCCTGCATGGTCTGCTGCAACCAGTCGCTGGGAACCATTCTCACAAATCAGATCACAAAATCCTTCGTGAAAGATAATGAAGAGAGAGCTTCCTGTATTGAGGATTCCACCATTGTGCTGGCAGGACTTGTTCCGTGGTCTATCGCCTGCGCGGGACCGCTGGCGATCCTGGAGGTCTCGGGGAAAAGCCTGTTTTATGCATGGTATCTGTATCTGCTGCCGGTATGCATGCTTTTAAGAGGAATCTATATCCGCTTCAGAAAGACAGAGAGCGGAAAGAGAAAGATGAAAGAATCAATCTCATAAATAAGAAAGGACGATCATGGAAAAATCAAAAGTTTATTTTACAGACTTCCGTACAGCGATTGATGTACCGCTGACAGCAAAGCTGCAGAAGCTCTGCCGCAAGGCAGGCATCGGCACGATGGAGCTTGAAGGCCGCTTTGCTGCGATCAAGATGCACTTCGGCGAGCTCGGAAACCTGGCTTTCCTTCGCCCGAACTATGCCCGCGCAGTTGCGGAGCTGGTTAAGGAAAACGGCGGACTTCCGTTCCTGACAGACTGCAACACCCTGTATCCGGGCAGCAGAAAGAATGCACTTGAGCATCTGGAATGCGCCGCAATCAACGGCTTCAACCAGATCACCACGGGATGTCAGATCATCATCGGCGATGGTCTGAAGGGAACCGATGATGTGGAGATTCCGGTCAGAAACGGTGAATACTGCAAGACGGCTTATATCGGCCGTGCGATCATGGATGCTGACGTCTTCATCTCTCTGAACCACTTCAAGGGTCACGAGCTGACAGGCTTCGGCGGTGCCATCAAGAATATCGGCATGGGCTGCGGAAGCCGTGCAGGCAAGATGCACCAGCACAACCAGGGCAAGCCGCACGTTGACGAAGAGCTCTGCAGAGGCTGCAGACGCTGTGCAAAGGAATGCGGTTCCGATGCGATCCGCTACGAGGGAGGCAAGGCTTTCATCGATCAGGAAATCTGCAAGGGCTGCGGACGCTGTATCGGCGCATGTTCCTTTGATGCAATCTCCAACGATAATTCCGATGCAAATGAGATCCTCGGCTGCAAGATGGCAGAGTATACCCAGGCAGTTCTCGACGGCCGCCAGCATTTCCATATTACGCTGATCACCGATGTATCACCGAACTGCGACTGCCACGGCGAAAACGATGCCCCGATTCTGCCGAATATCGGTATGCTGGCTTCCTTCGATCCGGTCGCACTGGATCAGGCCTGCGTTGATCTCTGTCAGAAGGCTGAGCCGATTAAGAACAGCCAGCTCGGCGAGCATCTGCAGGAGGAGCACTGGCATCACCACCACGACCACTTCATGGACAGCAATCCGAATGTCCGCTGGAAGGAAACTCTTGAACACGCTGAGAAGATCGGTGTCGGTACAAGAGAGTATGAGCTTATTGTCATGAAATAATGGATAGAAGCAGCTGTGTTTCTCAGAAGAAGAGAACACAGCTGCTTTTTTCGTATCATACTGCGGACTTTGATCCATCATATTGCCTTCAAAGGGAGGCTGGGTTATAATCGTGACGACTGCCGGTTATATATATAAGACGGCAGTTTGTAGAAAATAACTTCATATCAGGGCACAGGTTATGGAAGACGGGTGAAAGTCCCGCGCAAGGCCGTTGCTGTAATTTGCTCATAAGAACCTGCATAATAGTCACTGAGACGGACGGAAATCGAACGTTTTGGGAAGACGCAGTTTTTTTGGATCATCAGGGATCCGGAGCATTAAGCCAGAATACTTGCCTGACGCTCTGCCGTATCAGCGGCAATGTTTCAGACTCTGCGGATCTCCGGAGTCAGGGATAGAAGAAGGATAAGCATTCGTTTCACTCAAAATGGATGGGGCGAAGCGTACTTTCTATGCCTGAAAATGAGAACCGTAACCGTCTGCAGCAGCGCTGCAGGCGGATTTTTTTATATCATAGAAATTCTGTCGAATTTCATATGATATAAAAACGCTCCGCGTGGATGCGCACTCGCACGATATGAATATGCCGCTTTGCGGCCGTGCTCGGCGCGCAAAGTCCGCGAGCGGACTTTGTACAGATAAAGCCCCGCGATATGGCGATGGAGCAATCTGCTTTAATAAAAGGGTGTTCGGTGTCGCAAAAACGCTCCGCGTGGATGCGGCAATTTAAAAGTGAGGTGAGATGAACTATAGCAGAAAACCATGACAATAAAATAACGGGAAGGCGGTGCGGCTTTTTTCTCCCCGCATTCCTGCTGATTCTGTGGATAGAAATGTTCTCTCCGACTTTTTTGCAGTCTGCGGCAGCAGCTGTATCGAAGCCGGAAGCAGTGTCTGCTTATGATGACGGTACCTACTGGATGGAGGTCACGCTGCAGGGCGGCAGCGGCCGCGCCGGTGTTGCTTCTCCTGCCGAAGTGCATGTGCAGAACGGAGAGATGAAGGCGGTGCTGGTCTGGTCCAGTTCGAACTATGACCGAATGACAGTGGACGGCACGGATTATGAGCCGACTGCCCTGGAGCCGGGATCAACTTTTGAAATTCCGGTGAAAGCCGACTGTGAGATGGAGGTAACAGCCGAAACACTTGCCATGAGCACACCGCATGAGATCGCCTATACGCTGTTTTTTGACAGCACAACGATGACGGCGGAGTCTCCGGAAGCTGAGCAGAAGCAGGACGAAGAGCCGTCGCAGCAGCCGTCCTGGCAGCATGAGCCGCTTCCTGAGATTGCCGGTCATGCCTATGAGGGAAGCATGGAGCTTCAGTATGCGCATGAATTCGCAATTGACCGCTATGAAGGCGGCTATCAGCTGATTGCAACGGCTGCGGGAGCCGGTTTTCTGGTTATCCCGGAAGGAGCAGAGAAGCCGGAAACGGATATTCCGGTTCTGCAGCAGCCGCTCACGGATATCTATCTGGCTGCCACATCCGCGATCTGTCTGTTCGATGCACTCGATGCACTGGATGCGATTGCACTTTCCGGAACGAGAGCAGAGGACTGGGCGATTGAAGGCGCAAGACTTGCCATGGAGGACGGCCGCATTCGCTATGCCGGAAAATACAGTGAGCCTGATTACGAGCTGATTCTCGCTTCGGGCTGCCGTCTGGCTGTGGAATCCGCGATGATTTATCACAAGCCGGAGGTGAAGGAAAAGCTGGAAGAGCTGGGAATTCCGGTACTGATCGATTATTCCAGCTACGAGACGCATCCGCTCGGGCGGACGGAGTGGATGAAGGTCTACGGCGTTCTGACCGGAAAGGAAGCAGAGGCAGACGAACTCTTCCGTAAGCAGGCCGAAAAACTGGAGAGCATCAGCGCAGAGGAGAAGACCGGCAAGGTGGCTGCATTTTTCTATATCAGTCAGACCGGCGGCTATGCAGTGGTCCGCAAGGCTGGCGACTATGTGACGAAGATGATCGAGCTGGCAGGCGGAAGCTATATTTTTGCAAATGCAGGCGGCAGCGGAAACTTAGCGGCATCTGCGTCCAGACTGACGATGGAGGCCTTCTATGCAGCCGCAAAGGATGCGGATATCGTCATCTACAACAGCACAATCAGCGGTGAGCTTCACACAATGGAGGAATTCCTGGGACTGCACGAACTGCTTGGTGACTTCAGGGCGGTACAGGCGGGCGAGGTCTGGTGCACCAATGCGAATCTGTATCAGGACACGATGCATCTGGGTACCGTGACAGAGGAGCTTCACAGGATCTTTTCAGGAACAGCGGAAGATGAGATGCAGTTCCTGCACAGGCTGAACTGAACGGTTTTACACAGAACGGCCTTAAAGATTCCGAAAAGCTGATATGACACATTCAGCACAATCATCATCTGAACTCCGGTTTTCTAAAACCGGAAAACAAAAGAGGCAGTAATTCACTTTACATATATAGACAACAGGAGGACAAATAAATGAAAAAGCATCTTTCTTTCGCAGCCGCTCTCGGACTTGCACTGGTGCTGGGATGCAGCCCGGCAGCAGCTGACGCGGTGGCGGTGGCAGAAAGCACAGGATCCGCAGCAGAGGCTGTTGCCGATGTATATACACGAACAGAGGCAGACGAAGCCGCAGCCGCAGAGGTCGGCGCGCTCATTGATGCAATCTATGTACAGACACGTACAGAGGAGACGGATGCACAGTGCGCAGCCGCAAAGGCAGGCTGGGATGCACTGACAGAGGTGCAGAAGAGGCTGGTAACAGGCGTGAATGCAGATCCGGATTATTTCGGAAGAGATACAGGTGATGCCTCAAAGGATGACCCGCGCAATCAGGACGAGATCGGCGAAAATGAAATTCTTGTCGTCAGCTTCGGTACATCCTTTAACGACAGCCGCTCCGATGATATCAAGGGTATCGAGGACGCTATCGCAGAAGCCAATCCGGACTGGTCCGTGCGCAGAGCATTTACCGCACAGATTATCATCAATCATGTGCAGGCAAGAGACGGTGAAGTGATCGACAACATGGAGCAGGCACTTGACCGCGCTGTGGAAAACGGCGTAAAGAATCTGATCGTACAGCCGACACATCTGATGCACGGTGCTGAGTATGACGAGATGGCAGAAACTCTGGAAAAGTACGCACCGAAGTTTGAGCAGGTTGTCCTCGCGCAGCCGCTTCTCGGCGAAGTAGGTGACGATGCCAATGTCATCAATGAGGATAAAAAGCAGGCAGCGGAGGCTGTTGCCGCAGCAGCACTGGCAGGCACCTCATATGAGAGCATGGAAGAAGCTGCTAACGACGGCACAGCATTTGTATTCATGGGACACGGCACAGCGCATGTTGCAAAGATCAGCTACAGCCAGATGCAGACACAGATGAAGGAACTCGGCTATACCAATGTTCTGATCGGAACAGTGGAGGGCGAGCCGGAAGAGACAGCCTGTGAAAATGTCATTGAGACCGCAAAGAATGCCGGCTTTACAAAGATCGTTCTTCGCCCGCTGATGGTTGTGGCAGGTGATCATGCAAACAACGACATGGCCGGTGATGAAGATGATTCCTGGAAGAGCATGTTCGAGGCTTCCGGATACTTCGAATCCGTAGACTGCCAGATTGAAGGACTCGGACGTCTGGAAGATATTCAGAAGATCTATCTGGCTCATACAGCTGACGCAGCTGCTGCTTTTGAGCTGGCTTCCGAAAGCGGAAGCTCCGCTGCGGAAGCAGTCGAAGAGACTCTTGCCGACGGCGTTTATTCCGTTAATTTCACAACTGACAGCTCCATGTTCCACGTCAATGAAACCTGCGACGGCAAGGGAACGCTGACAGTGGAAAACGGAGAGATGACGGTACATATAACACTGCTTTCCAAGAAGATTCTGAATCTCTACCCGGGCAAGGCAGCAGATGCCGCCGAAGAAGGCGCTGAACTTCTGCAGCCGACAACCGATACGGTTACCTACAGCGACGGCTATACAGAAGAAGTGTACGGCTTTGATGTACCGGTTAAGGAAATCGGTGCAGACTTTGACCTTGCCCTGATCGGCACAAAGGGCGTGTGGTATGACCATGTGGTCAGCGTATCCGATCCGGAGCCGCTTGCATAAACAGGGTCTGACAATGCGTGTATTTTTCCTGTACTTGTAATTCTTTTGAAGATTTGATAACGTTTAGACAGTCTCATCGGATGATGAGGCTGTCTGATTTTTTCAGGAGGAAAGAGTTTATGAATCAGGTTACATTATTGAACGGAAGAAGTGTTCCGTCTATCGGCCAGGGCACCTGGTATCTCGGCGATGATCCTTCCGTCAGAAAGAATGAGCTTGCCGCTCTTCGTACAGGTATTGAAGCAGGCATGACACTGATTGATACAGCAGAGATGTACGGCAGCGGCAGAAGTGAGAATCTGGTCGGAGAGGCCATTGCTTCCTACGACAGAGATTCCCTCTTCCTTGTTTCCAAAGTACTTCCGCAGAATGCAGGCCGCAAGAGAATGCGCACTGCCTGCGAGAACAGCCTTCGCCGTCTCGGCGTAGAGCAGCTGGACCTCTATCTGTATCACTGGCGCGGCTCCATCCCCTTAAGAGAGTCTGTAGAAGAACTGGAGCGTCTGAAGAACGCCGGCCTGATCCGTGACTGGGGTGTATCCAACCTCGATATCGATGATATGGAAGAGCTTGCAGACTATGACGTTAAGAAGCACTGCCAGGTCAACCAGGTTCTGTATCATACCGGTTCCCGCGGTATCGAGTTCAGTCTGCTTCCGTGGATGCGCGAGCGCAATATCAGACTGATGTCTTACTGCCCGCTGGCACAGGCCGGCACACTGAAGCAGGGTCTGATGCGCAACAAGACACTGCTGGAGATTGCCAATGCACACAGCGCAACTGTTTCACAGATTATGCTGGCATGGAACATCCGCGGCGGCGATACAATTGCCATTCCGCGTACAGGCAAGGCAGAGCATACACTGGAGAACAGAGCGGCTGCAGACATTGTACTGACAGAGGCAGAGCTGCAGGCAATTGACCGCGCTTATGCACCGCCGACCAGAAAGACATGGTTAGACATGCAGTAAAAGCTTTCGCGCAGCACGGAGCAATCGACTTTTATCAGAGAAGCAGTTGCTCAGTGCAGTCAGGTGAAAGTGCTATGCAAATAATATAAGACAATACAAAAACCGGCCCATGCAGAAGTTTCAGGCACACCTGAAGTGTGTCCCTAATTTCTGCATGGGCCGGTTTTTCTTAACAGATACATGTCATTTCTTCCGGACTCTTCAAGAACTGCAGTTCTTAACAGATACCCGTCAGTTCTTCCGGACTCTTTACGACCGTCAGTCCTTTCTCACGGGCAGTCTCAAGCAATTCTTCATTACACCGGTTGAAACTGCCGGCGGGGCAGCCGGCATCCAGAACGGTGCCGACAGCAAGCATCTCTTCTTTTGCCTGTTCGAACAGCTCCCTGCAGACCGGCTCAAAGGCCTGTGCGGTATGCACAGCTGCAGCCAGAGCCGAAGCAACCGGATAATCCAGATCATTTTCAAAGAGAATCCCGGCAGAAAAGGGGATGCCGCGGCGCTGCAGGGCACGGTAAAACGGGATGCCGAAGCCGCCGCCCCCGATAACAAAGACTTCCGGCTTTCCTTCCGGTTTTGCAAGCTCCGCACTTCCGAGCAGCGCATTGTAGCTGCCGTTTGTCATATCGTAGAGTTTCTCCACGGCATCGCCGCCGAGCACTTCTTCCGGCGTGCCGTACTGCTCAATGGTATCGCCTTTCACGCACATCACCAGATCAGAGAACTTATAGGCGAGATCGGGCTCGTGGAGCGAAAGAATAATCGTGCATCTGCGTTCTGCCGCGAGTGTTCGCAGCAGAGAAAGAAGCTCCAGACGGTAGCGGATATCCAGATAGGCAGTCGGCTCATCAAGCACGAGGACCGCCGGATCCTGGCAGATGGCGCGCGCCAGCAGGATGCGCTGTTTCTGTCCGTCGCTTAAGGTATTGTATTCCCGCTCCGCAAGCTCCTCCGCATTGACGGCGGAGAGGGCCCGGTCGATGTGTTCTCTGTCAGTCTGTGAAAGCCGGCCGGCTGCATTTGTAAAAGGATAACGTCCCATGGCAACCAGCTCCCGGCAGGTCATCAGCTCGGGCGAGATGCGGTCGGTCAGCATGACGGCCATCTGACGCGCCAGTTCTCCGGCACTGAGCTTTGTGAGATCGCGTTCCTGCAGATAAACACTGCCGCGGATCTGACGGAGCTGGCGGGAAAGCGTACGCAGAATCGTCGACTTTCCGGCCCCGTTTGGACCGACGAGTGTCAGAATCTGCCCTTCCTGCAGGGAAAGTGAGATATCACGGATCAGCGTGCGGCCGCGGTAGCCGACCGAGAGGTCATTTGTTTCAAGCAGTCGATGCATTCTTTACCTCCTTCCTGAACGTTCCACCATCAGCCGGATGACGATCGGTGCTCCGAAGATGCTGGTCACAGTGCTGATGGCAAGTTCTGTCGGGGCAAATGCAGTCCTCGCCAGAAGGTCGCAGTAGATACAGAAAACAGCGCCGGCCAGGAAGGAAAGCGGAATGAGTACGGCCGGGCGAGCAGTGCGAAGCAGGCGCTTGGTGATCTGCGGGACGGCGATGCCGACGAAGGAGATCGGGCCGGCAAAAGCTGTGACGCAGGCGGAAAGCAGACTGGAGAGCAGAATCAGTGCCGTGCGGAAAGCACGGACATGGATGCCGAGACTTTTCGCATAGCCTTCTCCGAGTGCATAGGCGCCGATCGGCTTCGAGAGAAGCAGGGATGCCAGCAGGCAGAGCAGTGTCAGAACGAAGCAGAAGCGGACGGCGTGCCAGTCTGCCGAGGAAAAGCTGCCCATCGACCAGCCGGTCAGGCCGGCAATATGGTGTTCATCGGCAAATGTCACGCAGAAGTCGGTCACGGCGCTGCAGAGATAGCTCACCATGATGCCGATGACCAGCAGCATGGACATATTCTGTACTTTTTGCGCAAAGAGCAGGACGATGCCGGTGACCAGCAGGGATCCTGCAAATGCCGCCAGTACCATGACGCCGGAGTTCATGGAAGACAGTGACGGCAGAAGAAAGATCATGGTCAGGCTGACAAGCATTTTGGCGCCGGAGGAGATGCCGAGTACGAACGGGCCGGCAATCGGATTGCGGAAGAAGGCCTGCAGAAGAAAGCCGGACAGAGAAAGTCCGCCGCCCAGGACGGCAGCCAGAAGCATGCGCGGGAGTCGGATGCCGAAGAGAATACGGGCCTCGGTCGAGCCTGTCAGAAAATCCGCAAACAGCGGACCGTACCGGTCTGGATGCAGGAAAGAGAGCAGCCGCAGGCGGATGCCGTTCAGAAGAAGGCTGAAAACCTGCCCTGCAGGAATTCGGACTGCACCGATATGGACATTCAGCAGCAGACCGCCGACCAGCAGTACGAAGGCTGCGGCTGAAAAAAGCGGAATGCGGAGAGAAGATTTATTCGTCATAGTGAATTAAAAATGTATCATAACAAAGCGGAAAACCGCGGTTTAAAGGTGTGTGAACGGTTGCTACGCTTTACTATAACATGAAAAAACAAATGGCGTCACAGGAACGTAAAAGCAGGAGGATTGCTTTTTCAAACAGATGATAGTACAATGAACTACACAAAGAATAAGGAGGACAACTGATATGGCATTCTCAATCAGATTAACGGAATCGGAAAAAGCTCTGGCTGACAGCTACGCAAAGCTGCATGCTATGTCACTTGGAGAAGCATTCAAGAAAGCATTGTTTGAAAAAATTGAAGATGAATATGATATTGCGGTTGCAGACGAGGCATATTCTGAATATGTAGAAAGCGGACGGGAAAGCAGACCGATAGAAGCACTTTGGAAAGAGTGTGATCTATGAGATATTCCGTAGCAACGACAGATCGGTTTGATAAAGAATTTAAGAAGCTGGACCGGTATACGCAGCGCATGATCAAGGCCTGGATTGAAAAGAATCTCATCGGCTGTGAGAACCCGCGGATTCACGGCAAAGGTCTGACTGCCAATCGAAGCGGTCAGTGGAGATACAGGATAGGAGATTATCGTCTGCTTTGTGAAATAGAAGATGACAGGCTGATTATCGTGGCACTGACAGTGGGACATAGAAAAGATGTCTGTAACAGATAACGAGAGGTGACGATATGGACGCAAAATATCGTATCGATACAGAAGCCAACCGACAGTTTCTCCATGAAATCAGCGAGTCACTCCTTGCCTTCGGCCGCCGCTTTCCGGCGCCGGACGGAAGTTCCTATTATCTCGGGGATGACGGTACGCCGTGGAAGGACAGAAACAGAGAAACCTGGATCACCAGCCGCATGGTACATGTCTACAGCATCGGCACGATGCTGGGGGATCCGGGAAGTGAGGAACTGATGCAGGCCGGCATGAAGGGGCTGACAGGCGCGCTGCATGATCAGAAGAACGGAGGCTGGTATGCAGGACTGACGCCGGAAGGTGGAATCCTGCCGACCAAGCAGTGCTATGCCCATGCATTTGTCATCCTGGCAGCATCGTCGGCGCTGCTTGCAGGCTGTCCCGGTGCGAAGGAGCTGCTCGATGAGGCACTCGCACTTTATGATCTGCGCTTCTGGAATGAGGAGGAAGGCCTGTCCTGCGACACCTGGAATACGGAATTCACGGAACTCTCGGATTACCGCGGCCTGAATGCCAATATGCATACGGTCGAGGCATTTCTGGCTGCCGCCGATGCTCTGGGAGATGAGACCTACCGTGTGCGCGCCGGCCGCATTATCGGTCATGTGCTCGGCTGGGCAGAAGGAAACGGCTGGAGGACACCCGAGCATTACACGAAGGAGTGGAAGAGCGATCTTACCTGCAATATCGAGAAGCCGGATGATCCGTTCAAACCATACGGCGCAACGCCGGGTCACGGCATCGAATGGGCGCGTCTGGTTACGCAGTGGGCACTTTCTTCATTTACAGGTACAGTCGATGTAAATGCAGCCGATGATCGAAGCCGTCTGTCTGCAGAAAGCAAAGCGTCTGCTGATGATCGACGCCTTCTGCCTGCAGAAAGTAAAGCGTCTGCTGATGATCAGCGCTTTCTTTCTGCAGCTGAAAGTCTGTACGACCGCGCAATCCGCGATGCGTGGAATGCGGACGGTGCGCCCGGAATCTGCTATACAACGGACTGGAACGGAACACCGGTCGTCCATGACCGGATGCACTGGACACTGGCGGAGGCAATTAATACTTCAGCAGTGCTGTATCATGTCACCGGAAAAGAGCGCTATGCAGAGGATTACAGTGCATTTATGCGCTATCTGGACGAGTATGTGCTGGATCATGAGAACGGTTCCTGGTATCACCAGCTTGACCGGCAGAATCAGGTGATCGGCACAGTGTGGCCGGGCAAATCGGACCTGTATCATGCGCTGCAGGCGACGCTGATTCCGTATGAGAAGCCGGAGATGTCGATCGCGGCAGCGATTCATGAAAAAAACATGCGGTAAAGAACATATCACGAAGAAGTATAACAGCAGAAGAGTGTGCCTCACCTGAGGGCGGCGGGCTGACTGATCGTGATACAAAAATATATCCGGAAGGAATGTAACAGACAAATGATGTCGAATCAATTTCTGACGAAACCTCAAAACGGCGTCTGCGGAAAAGCGGATGAAACATGCAGTGACCGCAGGAGTACTTTACTGCTCCTGCTGATCTGCAATCTTACTTTTTTGCTTCTGTATTCCCGTTTTCTGATCAGCAATCGAACTTATATTTATATCGATGATATCGGTGCGGATTCATTTTCCGCTTCCCTGCCGATTATCTCGATGCTCGGAAGACTGGCAAGACAGGGGATCTTCGGAGGTTTTTCCCTGCAGGCGGGACTCGGCTATGATCTGACCGCTCTGGCGGCGAAATATCTGAATCCGCTGAAGGCGCCGCTTCTGCTCTTTGACCGCAGCAATCTGTGGCTGGGCCTTCTGCTGGAACTGTTTCTGCAGACCAATGTGATCGCCCTGTCATCCTGGTTCTTCTTCAGGAGACTGCTGCGTGACAGAAGGGCAGCCGCTTACGCCGTTCTTGCATGGACATTTTCAGGCTATATCACACTCTGGAGTCAGAATCTGACGGCGGGAAGCTGTATGGCCATGTTCTCGCTTATGATGGCGGCACTTCTGCCGATGTGCGAAGCACCGACGCTCCGGCGCTGGCTGGGGTTGAGCATGGCAGCGGGCCTGTTTCTGCTGACCAACTATTACTACTGCTATATGTCGGCTTTTTTCTGCTTCCTGTTTTATGTACTTTACAGCCTGCGCAGAAAAGAAGGCATGAAGAACTTTTTCGGACGCGGCGTGCTGGTTGTGTCCGCAGTGCTTTTTGCCTGCGGTCTGGCCATGATCGGGTTGATTCCGAGCTTTTCGGACTTTGCCGGTTCTGTACGAAGCAGCTGGGTGGGAAATGCATCCTCCGGTCTTCGCCTTCTGAACCGCAAGGAGATTCTGACAGCCCTCGGCCGCCTTCTGTCGGTCAACGCCTTCGGAGTCGGAGACGGCTACAGCGGCATGAGCAATTATTATGAAGAGGCCGTGCTCTCGACGTCTCTTCTCGTCTTCCCGGCAGTGCTGTATCTGCTGCTTGAAAAAAAGACACGGCTCCTGACCGGTTTTTGCACGGTGCTCAGTGTACTGGCCGTTCTCATTAAAAATACAGGTGCGATTCTGCAGTTCAATGCCAATGCGCAGCGTTATTCCTACATGATTGCCTATGCATCGGCGCTGGCAATCGGTGCGGCCGTGAAGGCTTATACGGAAGATCCGGATGCGCGGAAGCTTCGCCTTTCCGCAGTATTGTCTTTTATCCTTGAGGCCGGTCTTGTCCTGCTGCTTTATCTGCAGGCACGCGAGCCGGGATGTTACATGCACAAAAAGACCCTGCTGATGGTACTTGGATTCGCGGTGCTTTATACGGCTGTGCTGTTTATTGCAGGAGGAAGATTTAAGCAGGATCAGGCAGAAGCCAGGGAGGCAGTAATCGGGCGGAATGCCGCAGCACGGATGGGACTCGTTCTTACAGTCCTTCTCGTGCTTGAACTTGTGGTGATGAACTACGCAACGCTGTATCACCGCGTCTATGTGCAGAAGTCCGACTATGCGGCAGCACTGGATGACTATGGTATCGGCACAGCGGCAGCCGAATTGCAGGCGCAGGATGACGGCCTGTATCGCATCTCCGCAGCCGACAGCAGTGATTTCAACAATGTTCTTTTTTCAAATGCAGGTATGCTCCTGGGCTTCCCGGCTGTCTCGGTTTACAGCAGCACGAATCCCTCTTCGCTGGCGTCCCTGACCGGAAGCTTAAGCTCGAGTGAGCTGACACAGAATCATTTCTTTGCTGACGGAACGGAACTCGGTCTTTTTCAGCTGCTTGCCGGAAAATACCTGATCCGCAGCAATACGGAGCATTCGGCCAACAGTCTCCCGAAAGCATTTTATGAGCGGATCGGTGAGACAGAAGACGGCAGCAAGGCAGTTTACCGAATAAAGACGGCACTTCCCTTCGGCTATCTCTATACAGAAGAGATGCAGACTGAGGAGGCGCTGAAGATGAGCCTTCCGGAGAGAATGGCTGCACTTGGAGAGGCATACTTCCTGACACCCGATGCGAAGCGGCTTGCGGAGGCAGGAAAGAGGGCAAAGAAGGAGAAGGCAGACTGGGAGGATGCATTTGCATCAAAAACAGCTTTGCTGCAGGTGACGGATCTTCTTTCGACAGGCGGAAGGGATGCCAACGATGTGGAACAGGTGGAAGAAGAAGGGTACACTTCCTTCCAATGCAAGGGCGGAGATCCCTATCTCTACTATTCTGTCGGAGCGCAGAAAGAAGGAACCTGGCGTGCTCTTTACATCCGGCAGGCCAAAAGCAATCCGTACCCCAATGAGGTGCGGCAGCTGCAGCTCTTCTATATGAGTGAGGGCGACACGCAGCCGGATCCGAATGACACGCTGTTCTTTACAATGCAGGCAGACTGCCCGGAGACGATGGTGATTCTGCCGGATGATATCACGGAATTCCGGATGGACTTCCCGCAGGACGGCAGCCGGACGGATGTTCAGCAGATGGAGATTCTGGAGTTCTCTGATCAGACGGACTTTTATGAACAGCTTTCTCAGACAGCTGTTTCGGAAATCCGCATGGAGGGCGGCGTGTACAGTGCAGCCCTGGAGAGTGAGCAGGACGGAATGTTCTGTGTGCCGGTCTTATGGTCGGAAAGCTGGAAGGCCAGTGTAAACGGCGAAGAGACTGAAGTGTGCAATATCAACGGAGGTTTTGTGGGCATCAGAGTCGGTGCGGGAAGCAGCCGGATTGAGCTGCGCTATGAGACGCCGCAGTTTACGGCAGCGGCAGTCGGCTCCGGTATCTGCGCAGCAGTCTGGCTGTTCCTCCTGGTGATGTCCTTTGTGGTATTTGAGAGGAAGAAAAAACACGAAGCATAACCGGTGATTTGTGACAGAAAAAGGCAAAAGCCGATATTACGAAGATTACAAACAATGATGCTGATGACAGCAGGATCAAAAATCCAAATAAGAGAGTGAGAATTATAAGATGAAAAAACAGTGGTGGAATGACAAAATCTGCTATCAGATTTATCCGAAAAGCTTCTGCGATACGAACGGTGACGGAATCGGCGATCTCCCGGGCATCATCAGCAAGCTGGATTATCTGAAGGATCTGGGCGTGGACATGATCTGGATCAGCCCGATGTATGCGTCACCGCTGGCGGATCAGGGCTATGATATCTCCGATTACTATGATATTGATCCGCGTTTCGGCACGCTGGCGGATATGGACAGACTGCTGGCTGAGGCGCATAAGCGCGATATGAAGATCCTGATGGATCTGGTGGTAAATCACTGCTCAGATGAGCATGAGTGGTTCCGGAAGGCCTGTGAGGACCCGGAGGGACGGTACGGAAAGTTCTTCTATCTGGAGCACACAGAGCATCCGGAAGAATTATGCAACTGGAGATCATATTTCGGCGGCTCTGTGTGGGAAAAGCTTCCGGGCCACGAGGATTATTACTATCTTCACGTCTTCCACAGAAAGCAGCCGGATCTGAACTGGGAGAATCCGGAACTCCGAGAGGAGATCTACAGAATGATCAACTGGTGGCTGGACCGCGGACTTGACGGCTACCGTCTGGATGCGATTATTAATATCAAGAAGGCACTGCCGTTCCGCAGCTATGAGGCGGACCGCGACGACAACATGGTTACCTGCACGAGGATGCTGCATGATGCAGAAGGTATCGGAGGCTTCCTCGGTGAGATGCGCGACAGATGCTTCAAGCCGCACAATGCATTTACCGTAGGAGAGGTCTTCAACGAGAAGGACAGTGAGCTTCCGGATTTCATCGGAGACAACGGCTTCTTCAGCTCGATGTTCGACTTCTCTGCCACTGTTTTCGGTGAAAGCCAGCTGGGCCTGCACGACCGCAGAGACATCACGCCGGATGACTATCGGAACTGCATCTTTGCGGCACAGAAGCGAATTGAGCCGGTCGGCTTTATCTCCAATATCATTGAAAATCACGATGAGCCGCGCGGCGTATGCAGATATATTCCGGAGGGCGAGATCTCTGCGGATTCCAAGAAGGTGCTTGCAACCGTGTATTTCCTTCTTCGCGGACTGCCCTGGATCTATCAGGGACAGGAAATCGGCATGGAGAACTGGAAGCTGGATTCAATCGAACAGGTAGATGATATTTCCGCTCTGGATTCCTATAAGGTCATGCTGGAGGCAGGTGTTTCTGAGGAAGAGGCACTGCGTGCAGTTGAAAAATACAGCCGCGACAATGCAAGAACTCCGTTCCAGTGGGACGGCACGGCGCAGGCGGGTTTTACAACCGGCACACCGTGGCTTCCGGTCAATCCGAACTACACGGAGCTGAATCTCGAGGCACAGAAAAACGATCCGGCGTCGGTTTTCCATCATTACAGAAAGCTCACCCGTCTGAGAAAGAGTGCGGAATATCGCGATACTTTGGTTTACGGCAGCTTTGAGCCGTATCTGCAGGACCGCCACAATGTGATCGCTTACTTCAGAAAGTCAGACAAGCAGACCATGCTGGTGATGGCGAACTACCAGACAGAGCCGCAGACACTGCCGCTTCCGGGAAATGTGAAGAAGGTTGCGCTGAATACGGCTTCGGAAGTGAAAACCGTTGATAAGGAGATCACGATGCAGGGCTATCAGGCAGTGGTGCTGGAGCTGGAAGATTAAAAAGTGGGAAATGCAATTGCATGATGAAAGAAACTGAATTTAAAACACGCGGCTTCATCAGGATGATCACGGCAATCCTGCTCATCCTCCTGCTTCCGGTTCGAACCGGTGCAGCTGTCCGTGCACCGCAGTCCGGGCTGCATCCGGCAGCGGAGTTTCAGCTGACCATGCTGGATGTGGGGCAGGGCTTAAGCATTCTGTGTGAATCAGACGGCGAATATCTGCTGTATGACGGCGGCGGGAGAAACAGCTCGTCTTATGTCGTGTCCTATCTGAAGAAGCACGGCATTGAGAAGCTTCGCTATATCATTGCCTCACATTATGACGAAGATCATATCGCCGGTCTGATCGGTGTGCTGAATACGACAGAAGTGGGAATGGTTCTGGCACCGCATTATGAGGTGGACACATCGATCTATCAGTCCTTTAAGGGGATGATTGCGAGAAAGGATGTACAGGAAATGCATCCGGCCGCGGGAACACTTCTCGAATTCGGGAACGCGTCCTGCAGAGTGATCGGACCGGTCAGTGAGGATGCACTGAATGAGAATAATCATTCCCTGGCGGTGTCAATTGAAGCAGGGGATTTCAGAGCGGTGCTGACCGGGGATGCGGAATACGAAGAGGAACAGGAGATCGTTGATGCCGGACTTGTCCCGCAGTGCGATCTGTATGTTGTCGGGCATCACGGAAGTGCTTCATCGAGTTCATACGCCCTGCTGGATGCAATGCAGGCAGCAGCCGCTTTTATCAGTGTGGGGGAGGATAATTCATACGGTCATCCAGCAGAAAAGACACTGTCCGCTCTGCAGAGCAGAGAAATGGAGATTTACAGAAGCGATCTGCAGGGAGAGGTGACCTGCTATGCGGCAGAAGGTACCTACTGGTTTTCGGAAGAGGAGACGGCAGACAATGCTGCTGCAGATCGTTCTTCAGAAGAGCAGACCGCAGCTGATCGCGCTCTGGATGAGCAGACGACGGCCGGCGGAGAAGCTTCTGAACAAACCTATATTCTCAACACGAATACGAGAAAGTTTCATTATCCGGACTGCCGCAGTGTGAAGCAGATGAAGGATCACAATAAGCAGGAATTCACAGGAACGAGAGAAGAACTGCTTGAGATGGGCTATGAGTCCTGCGGAAACTGCATGCCGTAAGAGTGCAGAAAAAGATGAAATCTGTCTTCGACATTTTTATATTGCTTTATACGCATAAAAATTCTGCAGAAAGCTTTTGCAAGCTATCTGCAGAATTTTCTTTTTCCGAGTATTTTTTCGATGACTGCGAAGAAGAGCATGAATGCAATTCCGAGAAGCAGATAAATCAGCAGTGCATCGACGTAGACTTCGATATATTTGAAGCGGATCGAAGCGACAACGGCGGCCTTTGCCATGATATCCATGACAGAAATCGTGTAGACCAGAGACGTGTTCTTCAGAATGTCGATGACGGAATTGGACAGGTTCGGAATCACAGAACCGACTGCCTGCGGAACAATGATGCGGAACAGCACAACCGGTTCCGGAAGGCTTAAGGATCTGGCTGCCTCCAGCTGCCCGTCCTCGATTCCGTAATAGGCTGCCCTGTATATTTCCGAAAAATAGGCAGCGGCATAGATGGTAAAGGTGATGACAGCTGTTCTCATGGGAACAATGGACACCTTTGAAACCAGTGTCGGATCGGAGTGCACAAAGGCGATGATTCTGGGAAGGCCGTAGCTTACGACATAGAGCTGTACCAGAATCGGTGTGGAGCGGATCAGAGAGACCAGCAGGCTCACAATGGTGCGCAGCAGCGGGACTTTTTTGATCCGGAAGAAAGCAAACAGATAACCGACGATCAGTCCGAGCAGAACCGACAGAATCGTGATATTGATGGTTGCCGGAACTCCCTTCAGAAGCTCTCGAAAACATTCTGCGGCATAAGCAGTATCAAACATTTTTCAGCCTCCTTCAGGGAATGAACTTCAGCATGCGTTTATAGAGTGCACTGAAGGAAAAGTCAATCAGAACGGCCAGTCCCCAGTAAATCAGGAGAAGGGCAAGGAAAATTTCCAGCTGCCAGACACCGAAGTGGTCAGCGGAGAGCATTCTGGCGCGCTGGTAAATATCCAGAATACCGATTGTGTACAGGATGGAGGACTGCTTGATGGCAGTAATGACCAGACTTCCCAGATTCGGGAGAGCCAGAATGCAGGCCTGCGGAATGATGATGTCCCTGTAATAGACCGCTTTTGGAAGACTCATGGCCTTTGCGGCTTCGATCTGTCCCTTCTCGACGGCCTCAAAGGAGGAACGCAGAATTTCGGAGCAGAAGGCGGAAGTACTTAAGACAAAGGCAATTACGGCAAATACAACCGGGCTCACATCCGATACATCAATGCCGAAAAGCTGCAGAAGCAGCGGCACTCCGTAATAGGCAACGAAGAGCAGAAGCATCAGCGGAATTCCGCGCATGATGCTGATATACACTCTGGTGATGCCCCTCACAACAGGGTTCTTTCTCATGCGAAGAAATGCAATGCCCAATGAGAAAAGAACAGAGAAAAACAGAATAACGGCAACAATGCCGAGCGTATAAGGAAGCTTTGCGAGCAGAATCGGAAAGCTTTTCAGAAACTGCTCGAGACTGAAATAGGGATTATTCATCTGCGAAAGGCCTCCTTACAGAATTCCGGCGAGGAACTCTTTTGTGCGCTGCTGCTGCGGATGATCAAAGATCTGTTCCGGCGTACCTTCTTCGACAATGCGGCCTTCTTCCATGAAAATGATGCGGGACGCAATTTCTCTTGCAAGGCGCATCTCATGCGTGACAACCAGCATGGTCTGGCCGTCCTCATGCAGCTGCTTGATGACACCGGCAACTTCATCGACGAGCTCAGGATCCAGAGCAGAAGTCGGCTCATCCAGAAGCAGAAGTTCCGGATTGACGGCCATGGCACGGGCAATTCCGATACGCTGCTTCTGACCGCCGGAAAGCTGCTTCGGGTAGCTGTCACAGCGATCGGCCAGTCCGACCTTTTCAAGCAGTTCTCTGCCGATCCGGTTTGCCTCGGAGCGGTTCATCTTTTTCACATGAACCAGCGCTTCCGTAATGTTCTGAAGTGCCGTGAGATTATGAAAGAGATTGTAGGACTGGAATACCATGGAGGTCTTTTTGCGGAGTGCGCGTTTCTCTGCTTTTTTTGCATGACTTAAATCAACGGCAGTGTCACCGATCTGCATACTGCCGCTGTCGGCCTGCTCCAGAAAGTTCACGCAGCGAAGCAGAGTGGTCTTTCCGGAACCGCTTTTTCCGATCAGGACAACCGTTTCGCCGTCGCTGATGTCAAAGGAGATGCCTTTCAGAATTTCATTCTTTCCGAAGGATTTTTTCAGGTCTTTTATTTCAATCATGTTAGTACATCCTTATCATAAAATGTTCTGCAGGGCTTCACGGTCAAAGGAAACAGTACCCGCTTCGGCAAATGCCGGGACATTCTGCAGGTAAAGGGAGAAGAGCTGTGTCAGTGCAGAGCAGTACGGTACCGGCACCTGCAGCATTTTCCCAAGATTCACAAGCGGAAGAATGCCGTAAGGAAGATCTTCCAGAATAAATCGATGCGTGACGGACTGCGGTGCCCTGACGTTCCGGTAGATTTCATTGCTTCGGAACAGTTCTGTGAGACTCTCGCAGTGGCTGCCCCAGGACTCATTGAGCTGGGAGAGGATATCCTGATATTCGACCTGCAGTTTTGCGGAAAGAGCCTGCCGCTCGGCATCGATACCGAGGACGTATTCCTCTGCCCGTGTTGAAAATCCGTCAATCAGAAGCGAAAAGTCATCACCGTGCTCGATGCGGCTGATATTAAACAGCGAGAGCGGGATGTGAATGATCGGATTCGGCGCAGCAAGAGATGTCTGCCATGCATTTTTCAGGACCGTTACGTGACGGAAGGAGGCAGTCAGCAGGCTGTGGATCTTTTCAGAAAGCGGGCCGGAGACAGAGGCTGCGGATACCTGTGCTTTTATGGCTTTGACACGAAGAGTTCCGTCTGAAAATACGGAAATATAGGGCATGCCTCCGGTTTCTGCAATGCAGAGTGTGCTGTCCGGATAATACTTTTTCCGGATCTGGTAGGCCTCAACGGCACCCCAGTTTCCGTTTAAGATCAGCAGCTCGCGGTCTCCGTAACGGTAGATCATCTCGAAGATATCGCTGTGGGCATTGGCCCAGGATGCAACAATCAGCAGCTCGCCGAATTCGACAGCTTCACGAGGATCATCTGTGACGGGAATCCTGTATTCGCCCGGCAGCAGCTGAACGGAATGGACAGCCTGGCTGTTCAGAAATTCTTTTTTCTCTTTGCTTCTGGTATACAAAAGAATCTGGTGCCCCTGCTGCATCAGATGAATGCAGCAGGCAGCACCAGTATTCCCAGCACCGATTACGGTAATATTCATAAATTAGTCTTCCCAGTAGATTACGCTTGTCAGTTCGTCTGCACCTTCCAGACTGAAGGCATCTTCACCATACCACTTCTCGGACAGCTCGGAAAGAGTACCGTCATCTCTGAGCTCCTGCAGTGCAGCATCAACAGCTTCGATCAGTTCGCTGCGGTCTGCTGCCTTTGTGTAAAGGAAGACTGTCGGGAAGAGACCGACGGAATCTGTTACCTTAAGATCCAGGTTCAGGTCTGCCTGTACGCTGGTGAAGGATGTGAACGGATAGATCGCTGCATCGTAGACACCGTTTGCAACAGCCTTCAGTGTATCGGCTGTGGTAGCGGACTGCTCTGTAGCACCTTCAAAATCGATGGCCAGATCCGGGTTTGCTGCATTGAAAGCATTGATGATGGTGTAGCGGGCATCATCTGTCGGGATCGGTGCAAGCTGCTTGTCGCTGGAAGCAAGATCCTCGAGGGAGTTGATGCTATCCTCATCGCTTCTGACAATCAGACGAGCATCGCTGATGCTGACCGGGTTATTGGAATGATCAAAGGTTTCGAAGCGCTCCTTTGTTCCGTAGAAGCTGCAGCTTGCCAGATCATATTTGCCGGACTGCAGGCCGACAAGAAGAGCATCCTGCTCAAGAGCTGTGTATTCGAAATCGTACTGCTCGAGCTTTTCGTCGATTAATTTCAGAACTTCGAAATCATAACCGCTGAACTCGCCGTTTTCATCAACGAAGGTATACGGCTTTTTGCCGGTAACACCTGCAACCTGAATGACTTCTGCTTCAGAAGCTTCAGAAGCGGACTCTGCAAAAACCGGGATGCCGGAGCCAAGAACAGTGACAACAGATAATGCAGCAGCTGCGAATTTTACGGATGTGCTCTTCTTCATAATAACCCTCTTTTCCTATAAAAATAATATGCGTTCTTGATGAGGCAAATTATACTAAAGAGAAAGGGAGGATGTCCAAAAGGAATATATTATGTATGTCTATAAATTATTTTTATGGTGCGGGCTGTTCCGTGAATTTCCTGCGACATCAAAATGCTCTGAAAAAAGGAAGCGCCGGTTCCGGCGCTTCCCTTTTTATATACCTGATTCTGTTATAAAATCGGAGTTTTCGTAATAAGGCTGCTGTCTTATTCCTCGATCTCCGGAAGGATATCTTCGTAGTTGCTCTCATAAGCATGCTGAGAGGTAGATACCTGTTTTGCCTTGTTGACAGCTGCGGTTGCTCTTGCGAGCGGCAGCAGTGTACCGGCACCGCCGACACAGCCGCCCGGGCATGCCATACCTTCCAGAAGGTAACCGTCATATTTACCCTTTACAGCCATCTGCAGCATCTTCTTGCAGTTATCAAGGCCTTCTGCCTTCTCAATCTTGACTTCTCTGTCCGGATATTTCTTCTTGATGACCTCAGCAACGGCATTGGCAACACCGCCGGATACAGCGAAGCATCTTCCGTCGGCACTTGCGCCGTGAAGACCGCTGTCTTCAGGAAGAGATGCAAAGTTGACCTGCTTTGCCTCAAACATGCCCATAACCTCCTCAAAGGTCAGGACAAAATCGATATCGCTTCGTACATGGCGGCGTGATGCCTCCAGCTTCTTCGCAGCACAAGGACCGATGAAGCAGACCATGCAGCCCGGATGCTGCTTCTTGATCAGACGTCCGGTCAGGACCATCGGTGTCAGAGCCATGGAGATGCAGTCTGCATAATCCGGGAAGGTCTTCTTAGCCATGACAGACCATGCCGGGCAGCAGCTGGTGCCCATGAACGGAAGCTTTTCCGGAACTTCGTTGACGAAGTCTTCTGCTTCCTGCAGCGTGCAGAGGTCAGCACCGATAGCAACTTCTACAGCATCGGTGAAGCCGAGTTCCTGGAAGGCAGCACGCATACGCGGGAAGGTCAGCTTCGGATCAATCTGTCCGGCTACAGCCGGTGCGATAGCAGCATATACAGGGACATCAGAGCGGATTGCCTGAATTACCTGGAAGATCTGTGCCTTGTCGGCAATAGCGCCGAACGGGCAGTTTGCAAGGCACATGCCGCAGCTGACACATTTTTCCTGATCGATATCGGCTCTTCCGAATTCGTCGGAGGAGATTGCCTTCATGCCGCAGGCCTTGGCGCACGGACGTTCCATCTTAATAATGGCACCGTAGGGACATGCTTTTACGCACTGACCGCACTTGACGCACTTGGACTGATCGACTACAGACTTTCCGTCCTTAAAGGAGATGGCGTCTTTCGGACATACCTCCTGGCACGGATGAGCCAGACATCCCTGACACTGCTCTGTTACGGTTACGACATTGTCAGGACATTTGTGACATGCGAACTTGATGATGTTGATCAGCGGCGGCTGATAGTACTTCTCCGGTTTAACAGCCTCTTCGGCACCGCTTGAGACGGGACCGTGCTCGGAAGCAGAACGGAGAGGAAGTCCCATGGCCAGACGCAGACGCTCACGAACAATTGCTCTCTCAAGGAAAACGCTGTCATGATACATAGAGACTTCTCCCGGCACAACGCGATAGGGAATATTCTCCATCTCGGAGAGGCCTTTTTCCTCATAGTGATAGGAAAGGTCTGCGATTTCGGCAAAGATACTCTTACGGATTTCATTTACAGAAGTGTGAATACCACGCATCTTTTTTTCTCCTTACGAAACACATCACGAAACACAAACAACTGCTGTTCGAATTACTAAAATTGCTAATAGCAACATAACATTTATGAACACCTTCTGCAATCGTTTTCAATGTTTTCTGCGTTTTATATCAGATGAAATCTTATCTTTTGCCGAGATATTCTGCCAGGTCATTCCTCTTCAGGAAGACATACAGAGATTTATGTCTGGTCATTGATTACCTCCTGTATGGAACTATATTTCTTCTTCGCAAACAGGGCAGCAAAATCATCCTCACAGTTAAGAGCAAATCCGATCTTTATAAGAGAAGACAGAGAGATTTCACCTGTCCGTTCAAAACGCTTGACAGACCCCAGACTTACATCGGAAAGTTCACTCAGACGCTGCTGCGTAATCTTTTGTTCTTTTCTTCGAGCTTTGACTCTCCTGGCGATATCGAGATTGATATCTGCAGGAGACAGTAAAAAATTAAAATTATTCATAGCTAATATTTTAATCGTTTTGCACAGAAAATGCAATTGACGGCTAATATATTATCCGGAAATCGGATGCATGATCAAAATTCACTCTTTCGAAATACAGGCATCATTGCTACAATCAATGGAAATGTGTGAATTGCAAATGAGGTTAAGAATCATGGATATCAGAAAAAGAGTGGAAGAAATCGAAGGCGAGCTGATTGCGATGAGACGTGACTTTCATCGTCATCCGGAGAATTCCTGGGAAGAGGTGAGGACGCAGCAGAAGATTATCGAGCGGCTGGAAATGCTCGGAATTCCCTGCTGTAAAGCGGCAAAGACCGGTGTGCTTGCTACCATTAAAGGAAGTCATGCATCCGGTCCGGTGATCGGTCTGCGCGCAGATATTGATGCACTGGCTGTTTCGGAGGAGTCGGGTGTGGATTTCTGTTCTGAAGAAGAGGGATGTATGCATGCCTGCGGACATGACACGCATATTTCTATTCTTCTTGCCGCAGCGGAAATTCTGAATGAGATGAAAGAGGAACTGAATGTAACGGTTCGTCTGATCTTCCAGCCGGCAGAGGAGTACATCGCAGACTGCGGCGCACCTTATATGAACCGTGAGCCGCTGGTGCAGGAATGTGAACGCCTCGTAGCGCTTCACATCTGGAGTAAGCTGGAAAGCGGCTATGCTTCTCTTCGTTACGGTCCGGTGATGGCAGCAGCTGATACCTTTGATTTATGGATTAAGGGTCAGGGAGGACACGGTGCACTGCCGCACCAGACTATTGACCCGGTTGTGGCAGGAGCAGAGCTTGTCAATGCACTGCAGAAGGTCGTGAGCAGAGAGGTGGATCCGCTGGATCCGGCTGTCATCAGCATTACGTCTTTTCAGGCAGGTACAAGTGCGAATGTCATTCCGGACAGTGCCCATCTGATGGGAACAGCCCGAACATTTAATACAGAACTCAGAGAGCGCTTCCCGGAGATGATCGACAGAATTGCACAGGGAGTGGCTGCTTCAACAAGAACGGAGATCAGACTGGATTATCACAGAGGTCCGCGCCCGACCATCAATGACCGTGCCTGCACAGATACAGGTCTTCGCGCTGCGAAAGAAGTGTTCGGTGAGGATCATCTGGTGGAATTTCCGCTTCAGATGAGCGGCGAGGATTTCTCGCTTTACGATAATCCGAAGTGCCTGATGCTTCTCGGAGGCGGTGATCCGGATGAAAGCCTGCGCTATGCACAGCATAACCCGCATTTCATCATCCGCGAGGAGGCGCTGAAGCTTGGCGTTGAGTACTTTGTCCGCTATGTTGCGGAATACAGCAAAGAGCATGCGCCGGAAGGAAAGTGAAGCGCAAATACGCAGCTTAAAAAAAGAGCACACGGGAAGTCAGAATAAATAACGAAAGAGGTTGTGAAAATCGTGATAGATTTTCACAGCCTCTTTTTTTGCTGTTTGTGATATGTGCATTATGAGGCAGGATGTACAGCAGCCTCTGCCAGGGGCAGCAGTTCTGTATACAGGTCAGTGACTTCATAGCCCCGCAGGAACGGAGCCTGATAGGTAAACGGAACGCAGTGGCTGTACTCTTCATTCATAGCGGCAAACCAGCTTTCTTCTGAAGCATACTCTGTATCGCCGACCGTCCATACAGTGGATTCGGAGTAGTCTTCGGAGGAGACGGTCGTCTCTGTCTTTCCGATGAGTTCACTGGTGATGACATGATCCTTTAAGCGGAAAGCAAATACCGTGCGGCCGTTGGAAGCAATCCCTCCACGCCAGGAATCACAGGCAAAGTAGATATAGGAATCTGCTGTCAGATCATAATAGCCGGTGAAGCTTCGGTCCTGAGAGCTGAAGGTATCTTCGACAGAAAGATTGAGAAAACTGTCCGGCATATCTCCGTCCCAGGGAAGCTCGATCCGGGTCAGGCCGTCAAGAGACTCGTTGATCTCGTACATTTTAATATAACTGAAGATGCCGCTTCCGGTTGTAAGCATGGAATGCACTTCAAGAAGACCGTTTTTGTCCAAATCGGTGATACTGTAAATAGACGACATGGCGGCGAAGTCATCCTCTGCATTTTCCCAGAGAGAATAATTGTCTGTGAGAACACGAACCTGTGATTCGATATCCGGTGCTGCGCTGACAGCGGAAGCAGATGCGGCAGTCATCAGTACGGATGCTGTGAGCAGTGCCGGAAGCAGAGCAGTTTTCTTTATCATATGGAGTCCTCCCGATATCTCTTTTTTTCTAAAATTATACATATAAAAAGAAGGAATATCTATAACAGGACAGATTTGGTAAAGACATGGAATAGAGAATATGTTTCAATGTGATTAGAGGCTGCTAATAAAGAATAAGAGAGAATAAATGATATGAGTAATAAAATCAAAATTGAGAAAAATTCTGTGCAGGAGACACTGCTTGTTCCGCTTTATGGGCGAAAAATGTGCGCGGAAAAGTTTCCGGAACTTTATAACGATACATCTGCCCGGGAGCTTTGTGAGCATATTGATTACGATTTTTCCGATCTGGAAGCGAAAAAAGGCAGCTTTTTCTATGAATTCGGCGCGCTGGAGGCTGCTATGCGTCAGCTGGATATTATGTGGGAAATCAGAGAGTATCTGAAACAGTATCCGAAGGCTGCGGTTGTGAATCTGGGATGCGGTCTGGACCAGACTGGCAGAGCCTGCGATAACGGCAGCTGCAGGATCTTTAATCTGGATTTTCCGGAGATTATAGCTGCGAGAAATGAACTGCTTCCCGCAGGTGACAGAGAGGAGCATATTGCTGCAGATCTGAAAGACCACCGCTGGATGGACAGGGTGGATGGAACGAACGGAGTGATCTTCTTTGCAGCAGGTGTGTTTCACTACTTTAAAGCAGCAGAGGTGAAAAGTCTGGTTCAGGAGATGGCAGAACATTATCCGGGCGGAAGACTGATTTTTGATACAGTCGGCAAGCTGGGATTGAAACTGATGATGTCCGGGACACTGAAGAGCATGGGCATTGACAATGTAGAAGGGATGTTTTATGTGGATAAGCCTGGACAAGAGCTGCAATGGGGAGAACGAATCCGGATCAGCAGTAAGGGTTATATGCTCGGCTATTATGATATGAAGAGTCCGGGAATACGCGCAGGGCATCGTTTTCTGGCTCACGTTGGTGATGATCTGATGCATATGGCAGTTCACAGAGCAGAATTTGCAGTTCCGGTTTCAGAAAAGGAGTGAAAAAGAAACAGCGCAGGGAATGACGGAAAGTTTCCGTCAACCCTGCGCTGCTTTGTACTTTTATACTCTTTTCAGATGCATCTGATAGGATTTATATTCTCCCATTGCCTGCGGTACCGGGATTCCGACTTCTGTCAGCATATCAGCCGGGTAAATACGGCCGGTTTCGGTATCCTGATAGAGAGCCCCTGCAGTCAGTCCGCGGAGTCTGATGTAGCTTACCGGACGGTTGCCGTGGATCTCCAGAACAACCATGTTCAGAAGTGATTCACTGCCGTCTTCAGAGGTGTAAGCCCAGGCACCGACAGCATCGGTGAACGGATTGCTGAGGCGGTGATAGTCACCTGTGGAGATCAGTCGCTCATAGCGGCGATAAGTTTTTGTAATCTCACGAATCTCTTCACGCTCTTCTTCGGAAAGAACGGCCGGATTCAGCTCATAGCCGAAGCCGCCCTGCATCGCAGTGATGCCGCGGGTCGCAAGCGGTGTGACACGGCCGGTCTGCTCATTCGGCGATTTGGAAACATGAGCACCGACGGAAGAAGCCGGATAACCGAAGGAGGTACCGTACTGGATGCGCAGACGATCGATTGGGTCTGTATTGTCACTGCACCAGATCTGCGGCGTGTAGTACATCATGCCGGCATCGAAACGTCCGCCGCCGCCGGAGCAGCCCTCAATCAGAAGGTTCGGATAGCGTGTCAGGAGACGCTCCAGGAAGTCGTATACGCCGAGAATAAAATCATAGAAGACACGGCCGGAATCCTGAGCGGCACCGGAGCAGAAATCGGCAATGCTTCTGTTACAGTCCCATTTGATATAATCGACAGATGCTTTATCAAGAACCGCACTGATGCGGCTGAAGATTTCATCGACCACTTCTTTTCGGGAGAAGTCCAGCACCAGCTGATTGCGGCTTCGAATCGGTTTTCTTCCGGGAATCGTGAGAGCCCAGTCCGGATGTTCACGATAGAGATCACTGTCCTCGTTGACCATCTCGGGCTCAATCCATAAGCCGAATTTCAGACCCATTCCGTGAACGGTATCGACAAGATCGGAAAGCGTTCCGCCAAGCTTTTCTTCGTTGACAAACCAGTCGCCTAAGGCGCGGTTGTCATCACAGCGGGTGCCGAACCAGCCGTCATCCAGAACCAGCATATCCAGACCGAGCTCTTTTGTCTGTTCGGCAAGACCGGTCAGATCATCTGCGGTGAAGTCCATATAGAAGGCTTCCCAGCTGTTCAGAAGAACCGGACGGGACTGATCTCTCCACGGACCGCGGACAACGCGGGTGCGGATGCAGCGCTGCAGCTGATTGGAAAGACGGTCCAGACCTTCCGTGCTGCAGCTCATGATGACTTCCGGCGCATAGAATTCGGCACCGGGTGCAAGCGGATAGGAGAAGCGCTCCTCCATGAGACCGAGCTGCATACGTGTCTGGTTAAACGGATCAAGAGCGGTCAGACCTGTGAAGCCGCCGCTGTAGACGAATTCCATGGCATAGCAGGTTCCGGAGCTTTCTGTTACAGACTTTTCAGCCAGGAGAAGCAGCGGATTCTCCTGATGAGAAGAAAAGCCGCGGCGGCTGGTAATCACCTGTTCCGTCTGGCTGACCGGTGTGCAGACCAGATTGCGCTCCATTGCGTGTCTGCCGCTGAAGGTCAGAAGGTTGAAATCGCCTGAAACGAAGTCCAGATTGGCACTTAAGACTTTTTCGAGGCGGAGCTCCTGTGCGCCTGTATTTTCAATACGGACAGCACGGGTGATTACATCAAGCTTCGGCATGACACCGTAGAGCAGATGTACCTTTACCTGCAGGGCAGCATCCACAAGAGTGATGTCCA
>JAUNAG010000127.1 GCA_030527685.1 Lachnospiraceae bacterium
TGGAGCACCACCTTGCCAAGGTGGGGGTCGCGGGTTCGATCCCCGTCTCGCGCTCGGAAAGAGGTTCTGCTTATGCAGAACCTCTTTTTCTGTAAAAAGACATATTTGAATCCATTCAGCAAAAAAGATTCAAATTCCTTAATGAATAAAAACAGGAGACATATGGAAGATCGAAAGAAAGAACACGGAATTTTAGGGACTCTTTTCAGAATGCTTCTGATCCTGATACTTGGAGCGCTTCTTCTTGCGGCAGGTTTTCTTGCGGCCTGGGGTGCTACCGCAAGACCGGCGCTTTATCTATATACCGAAGAACTGACTGTTGAGGCCGGAGAGGATCTGGATCTGTCTTCGGTCAGATATAAAACCGAGCATGCACTGCATCTTGAACTCAGAGCAGACACAACAACGGTCAATACGGCTGTTCCGGGCGATTATGAAGTCCTTTTCACTCTTGAGCAGCCGGAGATTGACAGACTGATCGATGTTGTTGTCAGAAATGAACATCTGCAGGCCGTCCTTCCGGTACACGTCCGTGACACGGTTCCGCCGGTGCTGACAGTCATTGCGGATGATTATCTGATCGGAGAAGGCGATACCGTTCATGTCGAAGACCTTGTGACGCAGGCTTCCGATCTCTCTGAGGTAACGATTTCCTTCGATGACGGAACGACAGAAAAAACATTTGATAAAGCGGGAAGCTATCAGCTCAGAATTCTTGCGGAAGATGAGTCGGGAAATGCTGTGTCCGCAGATGCTTCCGTCATTGTCAAGGCCGCAGACAATACACCGCCGGAAATCTCCGGAGCAGATGATGTAGTCATTCAGACAGGAACGGCTTTTGATCTGATGAGCGGGGTAACCGTTACGGATAACAGTGACGAACAGCCGTCTGTAACTGTGGATACAGAGAACATTGATACCTCAGCACCGGCTGTCTACAACATCACCTATACCGCTTCCGATGAGCTTGGCAATACAACTGCCGTTCAGAGAAAGGTTCGTGTGGCAGATACCGTCGGAAACTATAACGGCAGAACCTTTGCGATTACCTGGGACCATACAGGTGTTCCGAATCAGCCTTATCTGGTTGCTGTCAACAGGATTCACAATGTAGTGACGGTTTATCAGCAGGATGAAACCGGATTTTATACTGTTCCGGTTTATGCGTTCCTGTGCAGTACAGGCGAACAGACACCGACCGGAAGATATACAACACTGGAGCGCTACCGCTGGCAGTATCTGTTTGAGGATTCCTGGGGACAGTATGCAACACGTATCACCGGTCATATTCTGTTTCACTCCGTGCCGTATTACTCACAGAATCCGGCAGACCTCGAATACGAAGAGTTCAACAAGCTCGGAACGGCAGCCAGCCTCGGCTGTGTACGTCTGAGCGTTGAGGATGTAAAATGGATCTATGACAACTGCCCGACCGGTTTCCCCTGCGTCATATACGATGATGAGGAGAGTGCGGGACCGCTCGGAACACCGGCTGCAAAGAAGACGGATGTCGAGGACACGGCTAAGAGAGGCTGGGATCCGACCGATCCGGATCCGGCGAATCCGTGGCTTCTTCCGGAGACAGTTTCTGCGGAAGCGTCAGCAGCTGATACAGCGGCAGCGGAAAGCAGTCCGGCAGAAACCGAGCATACACGCATGCTCGAAGAAGACTGATCGGCTGCTGCTCTGAGAAGGCAATGAGCAAAGAAGTACTGATTCGGGAAGGTACTGATCTGAGAGATTTTTGATTTGAGGGAGTTCTGATGAAAAAGTATGGACTGGTTATGGAAGGCGGCGGTATGCGTGGACTGTTTACAGCCGGCGTACTGGATGTTCTGATGGAGAAGGGAATTGTATTTGACGGGGCGATCGGCGTTTCTGCCGGTGCCTGCTTCGGCTGCAATATCAAGTCGGTGCAGCCGGGAAGGGCTATCCGGTATAACAAGCGCTTTGCCCGTGATCCGCGTTATTCAGGTTTCCGCTCACTGGTAAAAACAGGAGATATCTTCGGAGCGGAGTTCGCTTATCATGTGCTTCCGTTCGAACTGGATCTGATGGATATTGAGACATACCGAAGCAATCCGATGGAGTTCTGGCTTGTCGCAACAGATCTGCAGACAGGAGAGCCTGTATACCACCGGATTGACGATCTGAACTATGACGATCTGGAGTGGATGCGTGCTTCCGCATCTATGCCGGGCGTTTCCAGAATTGTGTCAGTAGGCGGCCGTGACATGCTTGACGGAGGCATGACCGATTCAATTCCGCTTCGATTCTTTGAGACGGAAGGTTATCTGCGTAATGTAGTGATTCTCACACAGCCCAGCGATTATGTGAAAAAGCCGAACAATATGATGCCGGTTATCCGCAGAGCGCTGAAGGATTATCCTAAGGGCATCGAGGCAATGGAGAAGCGTCATATTGCCTACAACAAGCAGGTTCGCTATGCGCACCATGCGGAGGAAAAGGGAAGAGCACTGATCATTCAGCCGGAGACAGCTCTCGGCATCCGCCATCTGGAACACAATCCGGATGAGATGCAGAGGGTTTATGATCTCGGACGTGAGGCGGCAGAGAAAAAAATGGATGAGCTCAGAGCATTTATGAGCTGAGCGGAGGGAGACTACATTGAGCGATCTCGAAACGAACAACAGCAATTCCGGGCAGGCTGTGAATGAAGAAACAGCTGCCGCTGCAGGACAGGAAGAAATGACTGATCCATCTGCGGCAGGCGTATCTCCGGTACGCCGTGTTTTTCGTATTCTGCTTCCGGTCCTTCTTGCAGTTCTTCTTGCCGTGTACGGCTACGGCTGGTACCGGATGCGGAATCAGTTTCTGCTGAATACGACAGTCAACGGACTGGATTACAGCGGTATGACAGCAGAAGAGGCAGAGGAATATTTTAAGAGCACTTATATGGGACGTACTCTGACTGTGACAAGGCTTGACGATTCGACAGAGACGCTTTCCTATGATGACTTCGATTATCATCTGACGTCCAACATGACTTTCCGCCAGCTGATTGATGATCAGGACTTTTATCTGTGGCCTCTTTCCTACTGCAGACAGACTGTGATCGAGACAGAGCAGGGTTTTGCATTTGACAGAGAAAAACTGGAAGAGCTGGTCTATGCACTTGACTGTATTGCCGGAGAAGATATTCGGGATCCGGCAGATGCATTTCTTGAGAAAAAAGCGGACGGCTATGTCATTACACCGGAGGATGACGGCAACCGTCTCGACGGCGGCAGAACATACAATGCGATTTCGGATGCGGTCAATGCCGGAGCATCAGAGGTGAATCTGGAGAAGAATGGCTGCTATCATAAAGCACAGATCCGTTCTGACAATGAAGATCTGCAGGCTTCTCTTGCTGCAGCACTTGCTATTCAGGGTGTTGAAATCAATGTATCGGTTGAGGGCGGTAAGAGCGTGCTCGTTGATAAATCGGTTTTTCTTCCGTGGATGAGCGTTGACGGAACAAATGTCAACATCAGCTCCGATGCAGTTGTCTCTTATACGGCAGGTCTTGCCGAAACTTATAACACCTACGGAAAAAAGAGAAGCTTCAGAACGAATGCAGGTGACACAGTGACAGTCGGCGGCAGTGATTGGGACAACTTCGGCTATAAGCTGAATCAGGAGACCAGCGCGGCGATGATCCGCGATGCCATTATGTCAGGCGAGTCACAGACAATTGCTCTGGACTGGAGTTCCTACGGCCGCACAAGAGACGATCTGGGCGGTGACTTCGGAAGCACCTATATCGAGATCAGTCTGGACCAGCAGTATATGTGGTATTACAGAGACGGAGAGGTGGTTGTCGAAACAAGGATTGTTTCCGGTCTTGCGACCCCGAGCCGTGCGACCCCTCCGGGAGTGTTCTGCGTTCTGCAGAAACTGAAGGATCACACGATGCAGGGCAGCTACGGCTCAGCCTTTTCCAACTATGTTATGGCGATCATGACTAACGGAATCTGTATTCACGACAGTTCCTGGAGAGGTGAATACGGTTCGGATATCTGGCTGTATGACGGCAGCCACGGCTGTATCAATACACCGTATTCCCGTATGAAGGCTCTGTATGAAAACGCGGATGTTTCCACTCCGGTCATCATCTATGACAGAGCCAATACGGTAACAACATTCAGTAATGAGACATATACAGGCTGATCTGTTCCGGAAGGGTCTGTATGAAACACAGTTTCATAACAGTTCATGTCAAAAAAAGCACAGTTCATGTTATCGCATCTAAGATAATGTGGACTGTGCTATATTTATATACAATGATTGTGGCTTTATGCTATCATACTCAGATAACAGAGAATGCTGTCTGAAAAGATGCACAGGCACAGCATTGGAATGTAACTGCAAATGATGTTTTTAAATGGAGAAGGGAGAAAAGTATGCTATCAATTAACATGGATGACGTAATCAACGTCATCAGCAGTATCAAAAGCTACCTGATTGCAGCTGCGGTACTGCTTGCAGCAGTCATTATCTGCATGATTGCTGTCAGAAAACTCGCTAAGCGCAGCAAGCGTCTGATTCGCGGAGAAGCAGGCGTTGCACTTGTAGCAGGCCTCTGCGTAATTGCCAATATGATCTGCACAGGCCCGATGTCAACACTTCTGACATCAGTGGCAGGCAAGCCGGTCAGCACGATCAATGCAGATACAACAGATGAAGCAACAGCACTCGTTGAAGAAATTGTGGAAGAAGGCGTTGTTCTTCTGAAGGATGAAGACGGAATCCTTCCGGTGGCAGGCGGAAAGCTGAACGTCTTCGGATGGGGCTCCACTAATCCGTGCTACGGCGGTACAGGTTCAGGTGCTCTGAATGATGCATATCCGACAATTGATCTGATCAAGGGTCTGAATGATGCAGGCATCGAAACAAATACAGAGCTGTCCAAGTTCTACACAGACTACAAGGCTGATCATCCGGCAGTAGGCATGTGGGCACAGGACTGGACTCTTCCGGAGCCGAATGTCAGCCTGTACACAGATGAACTTCTCAGCAATGCGAAGGAATTCTCTGATACAGCTATGATTGTCATCTCCCGTGTAGGCGGCGAAGGTGCAGATCTTCCGACCGACATGAAGGCAGTTGTTGACGGCACTTACTACGACAGCCGCATGATGAGCTATGATGACACTCTGAACGAAGGAAATGACTGGGACGAGGGTGACCACTTCCTGCAGATGACCAATCGCGAAGAAGAGATGGTTGCACTTGTCTGCGAGAATTTCGACAATGTCATCGTTGTTTACAACGGTGCAAACCCGTTCGAACTTGGCTTTATCAATGAGTACAAGCAGATTAAGGGTGCTCTCTGGTGTGCAGGTACAGGCCAGTCCGGTTTCGAAGGCTTCGGCCGCGTTGTTTCCGGCGCTGTCAATCCGTCCGGCCGTCTTGTTGATACTTTCGCATACGAACTGGAAGAGGCTCCGACATGGAATAATGCCGGCTACTTCGCTTACACCAATATGGACGATTTCAAGGTTGAGGCTACACAGTTCTCACCGGAAACAGTTCCGACCTTTGTTAACTATGTAGAAGGCATCTACGTCGGCTACAAGTTCTATGAGACTGCAGCTGCAGAAGGCCTGATTGATTTTGACAAGGCTGTTCAGTATCCGTTCGGTTACGGTCTGAGCTACACAACATTTGAACAGAAGATCACAGAATCTGTCACAGAAGGTGATGAGATCTCTCTGACAGTCGAAGTTAAGAATACTGGTGATGTTGCAGGCAAGGATGTAGTCGAAGTATTCTACAATCCGCCTTATACAAACGGCGGTATTGAGAAGGCTTCCGCTAACCTTGTTGCCTATGATAAGACCGGTGTCATCGAACCGGGTGCTTCCGAGACACTGACCATTACCTTCGCTACAGAGGAGATGGCTTCCTACGACACCTACGGTGCAGGCGCTTACGTTCTTGAGAAGGGCGATTACATTGTCTCTATCAACTCTGACTCCCACAATGTCATTGACAGCGTAGAGGTCAAGGTTGCTGAGGATGTTGTTTACGGCGATGACAATAAGCGTGAGAGCGATCAGGTTGCTGCTTCCAATCAGTTTGCTGATTATGCAGAGGGCGATGTTGAATACCTCTCCCGTGCAGATGGATTTGCTAACTATGAGAAGGCTACAGCAGCTCCGACTGTCTTTGAGATGGCAGATGATGCTAAGTCAACCTTCTACAGTGTTGTCAACTACAATGCAGAAGCTGCAGCAGCTGATGAGGATGCTGACGCTGAATTCCCGACCACAGGCAAGAACGCAGGCATCAAGCTCGCTGACATGCGCGGTGTGGATTACAATGATCCGCAGTGGGATACCTTCATGGATCAGCTGACTGTTGAAGAGATGAACGGTCTGACCTCTCTTGGCGGATACCAGACAGCTGAAATTGATTCTGTCGGCAAGTACAGAACAAATGACTGCGACGGCCCGGCATCCATCAACAACAACTTCACAGGTCAGGGTTCTGTCGGCTTCCCGGCTGCAGTTGTCATTGCAGCAACATGGAACGATGATCTGGCTCATGCTTTCGGTGATTCAATCGGAACCATGGCAGATCAGATGGATACAGCAGGCTGGTACGGCCCGGCCATGAACATCCATCGTACAGCATTTGCAGGCCGTAACTTCGAGTACTATTCAGAAGACGGTGTTCTTTCCGGTATGATCGCAGCCAATGCTATCATCGGCGCTCAGGAGCACGGTGTTTATGCTTACATGAAGCACTTTGCACTGAACGATCAGGAAACAAACCGTACAAGCATGCTCTGCACATGGTCTACAGAACAGGCAATGCGTGAAGTTTACCTGAAGGCATTCGAGAAGGCTGTTAAGGTCGGCGGCTCCAAGGCTGTTATGTCCTCCTTCAACTATATCGGAAACCGCTGGGCAGGCGGCTCTGCTTCTCTGCTGAAGAACGTACTTCGTGACGAGTGGGGCTTCGTAGGCTTCGTTGAGACAGACTATTTCGGTGTTTACGGTTACATGAATGCTGATCAGGCTGTCAGAAACGGCACGGATCTCATGCTTGTCAACTATCCGACTTCTGCAAATGATATGAAGTATACAGAAACAGCAGGCGCTCAGCAGGCACTTCGTCAGTCTGCAAAGAATATCCTCTATACGGTTGCAAACAGCCGCCAGTATACAGAACTTGGTATTCAGC
>JAUNAG010000128.1 GCA_030527685.1 Lachnospiraceae bacterium
GGCTTTTCCGTAAGGGGCTTTCCGCACTGCACACAAAAGCGGCTGTTCTCCTGATTCTCTTCTCCGCAATACGGACATCTCATATCTGCTCACCTCCTCTTTTCGACAGGATTTCTCTTATCTCTCGAGAAGTTCCTTTACATTTTTCTCATCGTATACAACATACGGAATCTTTTCGGTTTCAATTCTGAACAGGGCATGAGCTGCAAGATGCTCTGCGATCTGTTCCAGCTCGCGGCAGCCCGGCTTGTCCATGCATGCTGCCACAACTGCTTCAGCCGCACCGTCCGTCACAACACATTCCTCTTCCCGCATGCCCAGTCTCTTTAAGACGCGCGGAAGTGAGAAACGGCTGAAGATAATCTTTTTCTCTTCTGCTGTATAGTCCGGAATATCAATGACAGCGAATCGGGTCATCAGCGGTTCGCTGATCCGGCTCTTATCATTGGCGGTTGCAATCGGATACACACCTGTTGTCGGAATAACACACTCAATATAGTTATCGGTAAAGCCGAGATTATCGAGCAGTGTCAGCAGTGCATCTGCCGGATTGCCCAGCGTGCTGCCGCTGTCAGCCTTATCCAGCTCGTTGATGATAAAGACCAGATTGGAGCTGCCTGCCTGAGCATAAGCTTCCATAATGCGGCCCGGCTTTGCATTGGAGTAGATACGCGGACTTCCGGTCAGTGCCTCTGATTCGTGAATGGTACTCATATCCAGAGATGTCCACGGAAGCCGGAGAATTCTTGCTACTGCGTAGGCAACCTGTGATTTTCCGATACCGGCCGGACCGACCAGAAGAAGGCCGTATGCCGGCAATGTATGCGTGCGGTTGATCTGAATAATGGTTTCGATTATTCGCTGCTTGACGTTTTCCAGACCGTAGACTTCTTCATCCAGAATCCGTCTTGCTGCGTCCGGATCAATGGATTCGAAATAATCGCCCTTCCACTGAATATTAAGCATCATGGACAGAGAGCGCTGTGCATGCCTCCGTTCCTCCGGACTGATTCCGCCGGTCCGCAGCATTTTTATACTGCGATGTGCCCATGCTCTGATTTCAGGCGGCAGTGCATCTCCTGCACAATGCAGGAAATTCGTCATAGAAGGCAGATCGGTAAGCATCACTTCTGCCTGCTTTGTCATCTCCTCTTCTTCCGTCTCCTGCTCTGTGCGCGGACGGCTTGCATAGAGACGGGATATTGCCAGCTGCAGCATTCCGTCTTCGGAAGAAGGTTCATTGGTGCGCTCGTTCGGATCTACCGCATGAATTCTGTAGATCGCATGTCCATCCTTCACATGTCTGCCTGACAGACGAACCGGAATCCGGTTTTCTCCAAGCCAGGAGAGCACCTTCAGAAATCTTCTGTCAATCCGGAGAATTCTTGCAGTTAATTTCTGTCCTTCACTTGTATAGTCGAAACCGGCTCCTGTCATCGGATGACGGAATACACCTCTTTCATGATGATGCAGCGCTGCCTGCGGATCCTGCAGAATCAGAATCGGGTTTTCGGGAGACGGCTCATCTGCCGTCGAATCAAATACCGGAATTTCCGCGAGCGGATAATCTGTTCTTACTTCTTCCGGTCTCGGATCATTAAAATCAAATACTCTGTCCATATATCCTCATTCCCTGTGACGCTGCCCCGTTTTTACGATCTCTTATAGGTGCTCAGTGAAAACAGTGCCAGAATCGGGAAGATCTCAAGTCTTCCGAGCAGCATATCGAGGCACATAACGATTGTGGAAAAATCGCTGTATGCCGAGAAGTTCTGTGTCGGTCCGACCGCATCAAAGCCCGGTCCGATATTGTTGAAGGTTGCCATGACTGCAGAAAAGTTTGTTGTCATGGAGAAATTGCCCTTGTCAAGTGACAGCAGCAGGAAACTCACAATCACTATAATGACGTAGCCTGCCAGATAACCGTTCACATTGAAGATGGTCTGCTCCGGCACGCGCTGTCCGTTCATACGCACGATGCGGATCTCATGCGGATGGAAGATCTGATGCGCATTTCTGCGAAGATTCCGCACCAGAAGCATAACACGGGATACCTTGATGCCGCCGCCCGTACTTCCGGCGCTGGCACCAACGAACATCAGGCAAAGCAGAATCGCTTTGGAAAAACTCGGCCATAAATCAAAATCTACCGTTGAGTATCCTGTTGTTGTAATAATTGCCGCCACCTGGAAGGCTGCGTGACGGATTGTCGGCTCCAGACCTTCTGTCTGCGGTGTGTAGCGGAAGATATTAAATGCAATCAGCACAATCGAGGTCAGCACGATCAGGAAATAGACATGCAGTTCCTCGTCCTTCATCGCCTGTCTGACTCTTCTCATAATCATCAGGTAGTAGATGCTGAAATTGACACCGAACAGAAGCATGAAAACGGTCGTTACATTCTGCGCAAACGGCGTATAAGTTGCCATTCCTGAATTCAGGATGCAGAAGCCGCCTGTTCCTGCTGTTCCGAATGCAATACAGAATGCATCGAATACCGGCATCTTTGCAATGATCAGGAAGATAATATCAAGAACAGTCAGGACGCAGTACATAATATACAGGATGCCTGCTGTTTCTCTCATCTTCGGCACGATCTTATTGACAGACGGTCCCGGAGATTCTGCTCTCAGAATGTGCAGCATATAGCCGTCGTTTCTTCCGTTGGTCGGAATGATCGCCAGAAAGAACACCAGTACGCCCATACCGCCGACCCAGTGGCTGAAGGATCTCCAGTATAAAAGACCTTTTCCGAGTGCCTCTACATCCGAAAGAACGGAAGCTCCCGTTGTCGTAAAGCCTGATACGATTTCGAAAAATGCATCTACAAAGTTCGGGATTCTGCCTGAGATATAAAACGGCAGAGCGCCGACAAGTGAAAGCACAATCCAGGCCATGCCTGTTGCAACAAGACCTTCTCTGGCATAGAATCTGCGTTCTGCATTTCTTGCAATAAATGCCATCACTCCCGCTGCCACAAGAGCAATTGCAATCGAACAGCCAAATCCCCTGATTGCCGGAGCATCCTTGGTTGCAATCGTAATAAGCAGTGCCGGAAGCATAAATGCACTTGCCAGCACCAGAATCCATGCATGGATTCTGATCATCATTTTATAATTCATCGGTTCTTCTACTCCTGCCCGCATTTTTTACAGAAGCGCTACGGTCTTCCCCATACCGCCTGCAAAATTTGTCTTACGTTTCTCTTCAGCCTGCAAAGATGTCATTCAGCTGCTGAATTGTACCGCCGTTTGAAACAATTACCACTCTGTCGCCGATCTCAAAGGAGGAATCGCCGTTCGGGAAGATAATGTTTCTTCCTCTTGTAATAGAGGTGAGCAGGATATTTTTCTTGAAATGAATCTCACGAAGCTGCTGTCCGAGATGACGGGTGCTGGAATCCACAATAAATTCGATTGCCTCAGCCTGTCCGTCTGCAATGGAATGCATGGTCACAGCTGCTCCGACCTGGTTCTTCATAGCACGGACATAAGTAACGATAGAATTGCAGCACAGCTCCTTCGGGCTCACAATGCTTCCGACCGGCATCTTGGAAAGCAGATCCAGATTGTCTGCACGTCCGAGCTTTGTGATGACCTTCGGCACATGCAGACTATCCGCATAGAGCGAGGTAATCACATTCAGTTCGTCAATGCCTGTCATAGAGATCACAGCATCCATATTCTGGATGTTTTCTCTCTCCAGTACTGCAGAATGAGAGACATCACCGTGTACGACAACCGCACTCGGAAGCACCTCTGCCAGATGCTCGCAGCGTTCCAGGTCGGATTCGATGATCTTTACGTCAATTCCTTCCTTAATCAGAAGCTGTGACAGATAATAGCAGTTTCTTCCGCCGCCGAGAATCATGACGGATCTGATCTTCTGCTTCACATAGCCGAGGCTCTGCAGAAGAATAGTAAGGTTCTTGGCAGAAGCTGTGACAAAGAGGCGGTCGCCCTCACGCATCACAAAATCACCGGACGGAATCACAACCTTGCCGTCACGTACAGCTGCACAGACCAGTACCTGACAGTGGGTAATATTACTTAAATCATACAGTGCCTGATCTTTCAGCGGGCTGTCGGCAGCTACCTTCAGCTCTACGATCTCCACCATGCCGTTGGCGAATTTTTCGCGGCGAAGGAATCCCGGATAGCGAAGCAGACGGTCAATCTCTCTGGCTGTCTGTCTCTCCGGATTAACTGTCAGCGATAATGCAAACAGCTTCTGCAGTGCATACGTTGATTCTGCATAATCCGGCTTTCTGATTCTTGCAATTGTATGAAGCTTCGGATTCATACCGTGCGCCGTCATACAGCAAAGCAGATTCAGCTCATCCTCTCCCGTTGCCGTAATCAGAAGGTCTGCTTCCTCCACACCTGCATTTCTTAAAACTTCCATGGAAGCGCAGTTTCCTTCCACCGACATGACGTCGTAGCGTTCAATGGTGGACTCCAGTGCCTCCGGATTATTATCGATCAGTGTCAGATCATGACCTTCTCCGGAAAGCTGACTGGTCAGCATGGAACCGACTTTTCCATCACCGGCAATGATGATTTTCATTTTTCTCCTCCTGCATAAACAGGAATACCCGCCTTAAGCGGCGGGACCTTCCTGTTGCCATTAAATTATTTCTTTTTCTTCTTTCCTGTTACAGCAATTCCGATCAGCGCAGCGGCCGCCAGTACCATTACGACAGCCCAGAGCAGCATATTGCTGTTATCTCCGGTCTTCGTTGAAGAACCGTCTGCATTGGTTACAGTACCATCTCCGGTGCCCGTTCCGTCACTTCCTCCTGTGACCGCATCGGTACCGGATCCCCAGCCCGTATCCAGCACAGTCACGACCTGCAGAACCTTATCTGTATAACCGCCTGCCTCATAAGCCTCTACCTTAAAGGTGACATCCTCTGCAATATTGAAGCCCTTCGGTGCCTTCACCTCATGAATCGTATAGGTCGCACCGATTGTCAGAGCTGCTTTCACGGCATGTCCCTTGGTTCTTCCGCTTGACCACTTCTCAAGAATATTGCCGTTAGAATCAAGGAGCTGCATCTTTGCACCCTTGATCAGCTTTCCATCGGCATTCACCTTGTCAATTCGGACAGCCACCTTGTGGTCATACCATCTGAGAGAGGATCCCGACTTGCCGATTGTCATATTGCCGCTGCTGACAATTGTAGTTGCCACAGATTCCGAAGAAGCCTTCCAGCTTGTTCGCAGAATAATCGGATTAGCAGACCGGTGATATCCCTTCGGTGCCGATGTCTCTTTGATCACATAGCAGGTCGAAGTCATCAGTCCCGAGATCGAAACCTTGCCGGACGCATCGGATTTCACCGTGCCGACCTTCTTCAGACTGTTGTAATCAACCTTGCCGCCGCTCAGCAGATCCATGGTCTTCTTATAATCATCGGAAGTCTTATCTCTCGATGCGATTCTGTAGACCTCGAAGACTGCACCGCCGAGACCGGTCGATACAGATGCCGCATCCACCTTATTAAAGGTAAATGTTGTCGTTACAAATCTGTTAGTGAAGGTCGGAATATAATCCTTGCCTGTCTGAACCTCATTTCCTCTCTTCCAGGTGACATTCGGTTCCAGCCATCCGCCTGCGTCCTTGACCTTGACTGTGCAGACCCAGTCACTTTCCGGTGCATAGCCTGCATACTTATCAATTTCAGATGCGACGTAAGTATAAGTGCTCGGGTATGCAAAAGTAAATACATCTGCATTCTTTGCTGAAGAAGTTTTGCTGAAAACCGCTTCTCCTTCACTCTTCACCGATGCCTTTGCCTTCAGAGCTCCCTTCTTTCCTGCTGCCGAAGCCTTGCCGCGAAGCTCAAATTCGAATGTGTCTGTACTGTTGTCGGTTCCGGTTACTTCCTTATTGATTTTGAATTTCATGGAAGCTTTTTCCGGAACATAAGTATTATCAAAACGCAGTGTTTTCAGCTTGTTGATACCTGCAGCTGCGTCCCAGATTTCTGTTCCGTTTGCCTTTACCGACTTAATGGTGATGACATTATTGATCTTTTCGGTTTCCACAACAAGCGTATACTTTTTGCTGTCATACGTATAGCCTCTTGCGCCGCTGTTTTCCTCACTCAGCTCATAGGTGTAAGTGCCTGCCTCTGTAAAGCTCAGTGCCGGAAGTTCATCCTTGCGGTAAATCGTTCTGCTTGTCTTATCCTTTGCTACGGCCGGAATGCTCTTGTAATTGAAGGTCACCGGAACAGTTTTGTCCGTTTCCTCTCCGTCACTCTGCTTCTGCTCTGTGAACAGCAGCTTGAATGCCGCATTTTTGACCGGTGCCATGCTGACCTGTGTCTTCTTGTCCTTGCTGATATACTGTGTGTATTTCAGTGTGGTATAGGTCTGCAGTTTCAGGGTTGCCGGTGTTACCTTTGTCGAACGGACATTACTGAACGGAAGCGGCTCTGTTACCCCCTGCTCATCAGCCGTCAGAGTCTTAACATCAGCGCGCTGCTCCTGCTCTTCGCCCTTCTTTTCACCGGATTCACTGCCGGATTCCTGTCCTGATTCGGATGCTTCGCCTTCCTTTGCCGGTGCCGGTTTTGAATCAGCATAAACGATTGACGGTACCAGTACTCCGTCTACTGTATTGACGGTAACGGTCACTGTATGGATTGTGTCATCATAGACAGTGGCTGCATCTTCACCCTTCACTTCTGTAATTTCATAGGTCCACTGTCCTTCTGTCGCATAAGTCACAGTCGGGAAGGAGGCCTGTTTTACAAGCTCCAGCTTCTCATCCGTGAATTCCGATGCGGCAAAGACCAGCTGTGCCTCTTCTGCCTTCGGCTCTTCTGTCTCTGTTTCTTCCGGCTTCGGCTCTCCGCTTTCTGCAGACGGATTCGCTGCAGATGCCTTCATCCGGAATGTATATGTCTGATCTTCTTCCGGAACTTCGTCCACTGTCAGTGTCTTTTCCAGACGGAAGGTCAGATTTACCGGATCCGGTGTCTCTGCATTTGCAGGCTCTTCCACTTCGCTTTCCGTTTTCGGTTCTTCTGCTGTACTGTCTGCTCCGGCATCCGGAAGTTCGTCTCCACTCTCCGTCACAACGTCCTCTGCCACACTTTCGGCTGCAGAATCCGGCTGACTTTCTGCCTGTGCTGCTGTACTGTCT
>JAUNAG010000129.1 GCA_030527685.1 Lachnospiraceae bacterium
CTACAACTACTCCGACAGCAACTCCGACGGCTACACCGACAGTTACGGACAAGCCCAACAAGCCGGGTAAGTCTGGAAAGCCGAGTAACCCGAGCAAGCCGAACAAGTCAAACGGCGCACCGAAGACAGGAGATACATCAAATCTGATGCTCTGGATTGCAATGCTTGGCGTCAGCATCCTGCTTCTTATTGGTTACTTTGTTCTTGGAAAGAGAAAGAAGTACGGTGACCGTTCATAAGTGAGGCGGAGTAATTCGCGGATCCATTTCCGGATTCGTGGATAACCTGAAGGAAAACTAAAAAAGGGCTGTCAGATATGACAGCCCTGGGAAAGAAGGACTTATGGCAACGCAATCTGCGGAGTCAGAGTCCTTCTTTTTTTATAAAGAGAGAGAAGAAAGAATATGGGGGTATAAAGAAAGGCGCCCGGTTCCGGGCACCTTAATGGTTTTATTCTTCACTATGTTTGTTGTTGCAGCCGCAGACCTTATGCCTGTTTCATCTCTTCAAGAGTTTTTACCAGATACGGAATGGTGGTTTCAAAATCCACACCGTACCACGGATCGGACGGATTCTCCATCGTCACTGCGATGGTGCGTGCTGTATAATCAGCGGCCAGCTTCATGGAATCGGCCAGAGAGAGACCGTTCATCAGGGCGCCGGCAGCCACGGAGGAGAAGATATCTCCGGTTCCGTGATAGCTCTTCGGAATGCGGTCATTCTGATAAGAGAAGTACTCGCCGGTTGCGGAATCGAGACCCATGACACCGGTTTTGCCTTCGCTGAGAGATACTCCGGTCAGAACAACGGTTTTTGCGCCGAGAGCAGCCAGCTTCTGAAGAAGATCCTTTACATAGGCTTCGTCATAGGAATCCCTGTACTCGGTTCCTGTCATATAAGCAGCTTCTGTGATATTCGGTACGATAACGTCCGCAAAAGCGCAGAGCTCTGCATTCTTTTTTGCGTAATGTTCGTCAAATGCCGGGTAGAGCTTTCCGTTATCGCCCATTGCCGGATCCACAAAGATCAGATTGTTCTCTGTGCGGAAATCGCGGAAGATCTGCTTGACCATGTCGATTTCGTCTTCTGTTCCGAGATAGCCTGTGCAGATGGCATCAAATTTGACACCTTCCTTCTTCCAGTGCTCTGTAATCGGGACGATCTGATCAGCCAGATCTTTTACTGTAAAACCTTTGAACATGGTATGTGTGGAAAGTACCGCGGTCGGAAGAATGACGGCCTCCACGCCCATAGAAGAAATCAGCGGCAGTGCAACAGTCAGACTGCATTTGCCGAGACATGAGATATCCTGAATTGTAAGAACTCGCTTCATCGGTTTGCCTCCTCCTTTTTTGGGTCTATTTTACATCGATCTGATCTTATTATAATATCCAGTTTTATATTTTTCTATATAACCAGATTGTGCGCGTGATATAAGCGGTTATTTTTATTATGAATGGAGCATGAAAAACTTATGAATGGAACCAGGAACAGCGGCAGAAACTGAAGAGTAGAATGAATGAGGGCTGTTTTTCCTTTAGATTGCGCAAAAAGCGCAATTCAAGACTGCGAATCTAAATTATAAATGCAGTGTTGCTCAGAATTGTGCTTTTAAGATGTGAAAGGTGCATAAAAAACACTATAAAAATTCGTCTATAAAGGCATTTGACACAAAAACCTGTATCAACTATAGTAGATACATGAGCAAGCGGTTGCGCAAAGAGGGAATGGGAAAGCAGATGGCTCATTCCCCGGCACCGCAGGCTGGATTAATGAACGAACTTTATTAACAGGTATGATACAGGAGGTATTTGTATGAACAGAAAGGCAGTTTCGATTCTTGCAGTATCTGCTATGGCAGCATCTATGATGAGCAGCACAGCAGCATTTGCCGATGACTTGGATTTCAGCAGCGTTTCCGAAGTCAAAGTATGGGTTGCTGATGCAGCCGTTGATTTCACAAACGCTCAGATTGAGAATTTCAAGAGCGCAAATCCGGATTTCGCAGACATCACCTTTACAGTAGAAGCAGTCGGCGAAGGCGATGCAGCTAACAACATGATCACAGACGTTGAAGCAGGTGCAGATGTTTACACATTCGCACAGGATCAGATTGCCCGCCTTGTTTCCGCAGGGGCACTTGAAGAAGTTGCTCCGGATATCATTGAAGCTCTGACAACACAGAATGACCAGGGTGCTGTCGGTGCTGCTACAGTCGGTGAGACACTGTACGCATATCCGATCACATCTGACAACGGCTACTTCCTGTACTATGATTCAAGTGTTATCTCTGATCCGTCTACTCTGGAAGGCATCATTGCTGACTGCGAAGCTGCAGGCAAGAATATCTACATGGAGATCAACTCCGGCTGGTATCAGACAGCTTTCTTCTTTGCAACAGGCGCAACACTGACCTATGAGACAGATGACTCCGGTAACTTCACAGCAGCTGACGTAACTTATGCTTCTGATGAAGGTCTTGCAGCTCTGAAGGGCATCATCAAGCTTGCTTCTTCTTCTGCTTTCCAGAACGGTTCTTCTGCAGGCGATGCAACCAACGTTGCAGCTATCGTTGACGGTGCATGGGACAAGGAAACTGTTCAGCAGCTCTTCGGCGACAACTATGCATGCGCTAAGCTTCCGACATTCTCTGATGACAACGGCAATGCTTATCAGCTTTCCGGCTTCGGCGGCTTCAAGCTGCTCGGTGTAAAGCCGCAGGAAGACGATGCTAAGCTTGCAGTTTGCGATGCTCTTGCAGCTTACCTTTCCGGTGAAGAAGTCCAGACAGCCCGTTTCGAAGCACTTGGCTGGGGACCGTCCAATATCAATGCACAGCAGTCTGAAGCAGTTAAGGCTGATCCGGCTCTTTCCGCACTGGCAGAGCAGCTTGCATTCACAATTCCGCAGGGTCAGTACCCGAACGAATACTGGAGCCTTGCTACAGGCCTCGGCGATGACATCATCCAGGGCAACCTGACAGCAGACAGCAGCGACGAAGATCTTCTTGCTGCACTGCAGACATTCCAGGATACCTGCATCTCCTACGCAGGCTGATCGTTGATCATCCGGGAGTGAGCTGATCCGACAAATTCAGGTCATTTCGCTCACCCATGTATAACAAAACAACAATCCGCGAGCCGGCGAAGTCAAGCTTTGCCGGCTCGTATTGTAAGATGCTCCTGCTTCTTTCGCTGCTGCGGTCATCGCAAAAAAGGACCTATCCGTTATGAATAAAAAAACTAATCCGATCAGTCACTTCTTCAGTATGCTCGGCCGTGATCTGAAGGACATCGGTGTTACAATTGCCGACGGAGACTGGAAAACCAAGATTTCCTGCCTGATTCTGGGCTTCGGTCCTCTCTTAAGAGGACAGATCGTGAAGGGTCTTGCCTTTCTGGGCACAGAAATTCTCTTTATCTGGTATCTTCTTTCATTTGGACTGAAATATCTCAGCAAGATTGCAACACTGGGCACAGTCGAGACGCAGAAAATCAGCCGCCGCACGGTTTACGGCGACAACAGCTTTCTGATTCTGCTTTACAGCATTCTGACCATTGTTCTGATCTGTCTTTTTACCCTGATCTGGCGCATGAATCTCCGTGAAAACCGTAAGGAGGAGCTGCTGCTTCGTGCAGGAAAGACACTTCCGACCAACAGAAAAGCACTGTATTCTCTGCTGGATGAGAATTTTGACAAAACCTTACTGGCACTGCCGTGTACAGGCATCTTCCTGTTTACGGTTCTGCCGATTCTCTTCATGATATGCGTAGCATTTACCAATTATGATAAGAATCACCAGTCTCCGACGAACCTGTTTACATGGATCGGACTGGAGAACTTCAAGAACCTCTTCTCCTTCGGAGGAAGTGGTTTCGGCTCTACCTTCTTCCAGGTTCTTGCATGGACGCTTGTATGGGCTTTCTTTGCCACCTTCCTGGATTATTTCCTGGGTCTTGCAGTTGCGATGCTGATTAATAAGAAGGGCATCCGCTTCAAAAAGTTCTGGCGTACCATCTTTGTTATGACCATTGCCGTACCGCAGTTCGTTTCTCTTCTTTATATTTATAAAATGTTCGCGAATGACGGTCTGGTTAACGGCTGGCTCCTGAAACTCGGTGTAATCAAACACTATATCCCGTTCTGGAGCAATCCGATGCTGGCGCGCATCACGATTATCGTCATCAATATCTGGATCGGTATTCCGTATATGATGCTGATTGCGACCGGCCTTCTGATGAATATTCCGGCAGATCTGTATGAAAGTGCAGCTCTGGACGGTGCAAACTCCCGCCAGATGTTCCGCCACATCACACTGCCGTATATGCTTTTCGTAACAGGTCCGTTCCTGCTTACGCAGTTTACAGGAAACCTGAATAACTTCAATGTCATCTATCTGCTCACAAGAGGCGGCCCGCAGTCCATGCAGCTGACAGGCAATGCCGGTTCGACCGACCTGCTGGTTACCTGGCTGTATAAGATGACGGTTACGGATACCGACTATAAGATGGCGGCTGTCATCGGCATCATGGTCTTCATTGTCACGGCCGTTACATCGCTTGTTGTTTATAACCGGCTTCCGTCAGTAAAGGATGAGGAGGGCTTCCAGTAATGAGTAAGACAAAAGTAAAGAATGAAGGCTTTTCCTCCCGTTCCGGAAACCAGAAGCGCAGTCTCTTTTTCAGCTATATTCTGCTGGTGATTCTGAGTGTGATCTGGCTCTTTCCGTTCTTCGGTCTGCTGATGCAGAGCTTCCGCTCTTATGCAACGGAATACGGCGGCATGGTTGACTACCTGATTCCGAAGAACTTTTCACTGGATAACTACCGCTATCTTTTCAGCGGTGAGACCAACTACGTCAGATGGTACGGCAATACTGTTCTCATCGCATTTGTAACATCGATGCTGGAGACACTGATCGTTATCTGTGTCAGCTATGCGCTCTCCAGAATGCGCTTCCGCGGAAGAACGGCGCTGATGCGTTTCTGGCTGATTCTCGGTATGTTCCCCGGCTTCCTGACGATGATCTGCATGTATTTCCTGCTGAAGCAGTTCGGTCTTACACAGGCAGGTGCGGTTCCGGGACTTATCCTGATCTATGCTGCAAGCTCCGGTATGAAGTATTATGTCTGCAAGGGCTACTTCGATACGATTCCGCGCGCACTTGATGAGTCTGCCAGAATCGACGGAGCAAATCGTGCACAGATTATGTTTATTACGATTCTTCCGCTTTCCAAGCCGATCATCATCTATACGGCACTGACAGCTTTCCTTGCTCCGTGGTGTGACTTCGTATTTGCTTCTTATGTGGCATTCGGTCATGACAAGAGCTATAACGTTGCGGTTGCGATGCAGCGCTGGGTTTTCACCAATGACTATCAGGGCTACTTCACACGTTTCTGTGCAGGCGGCGTTCTGGTTGCGATTCCGGTAACGCTTCTGTTTATGGCGCTGCAGAAGTACTATGTAGAAGGTGTCACCGGCGGTGCGGTGAAGGGCTGAGAGACACAGCATTTTCCTTGAAAGGAATTATTCCATGACAGAACAGAAGGTCACGATTCAGGATATCGCGGATGCTCTCGGTATCTCAAAGACGACTGTTTCGAGAGCAATCTCCGGTAAGGGGCGTATCAGTGCGGCCACGACAGAACGTGTGCAGGCCTTTATCAGGGAGCACAATTATACGCCCAGTGCTGTTGCGAAGGGGCTTGCGGAGCAGAAGACTTATAACATCGGTGTTGTCTGCCCGAATGATTATGAGATTTTCGACCTGCAGTATTTTCATCGCTGTCTGGAAGGTGTTTCGGATATTATTACGGATGAAGGCTACGATATTCTGATCTGTCTGCTTCATGAAGGCGAGCTCACGAATCTGAAACGTGTGGTTGAAAAACACAAGGTGGACGGAATTGTCCTCACAAGAACGATGTTTGAGGACCCGGTTGCCGATTATCTGAAGGAATGCGGAATTCCGCTGGTTGTAATCGGTAGCAGTCCGGATCCGGAGCTTTCGCAGGTTGATAACGATCACTTTGCGGCCTGCCGGGAGTTGACTTCGGTGCTGATCGGTAAGGGGCTGAAGCGTATCGCGCTGATCGGCGGACCGAATACGCATATCATCACGGACACGAGAAGGAGAGGTTTTGAGGCTGCATTTAAAGAGGCCGGCATCCCGGTGGATCCATCGCTGATTTTTATGGATACGGATTCTCCGGAACAGACTACAGATGTGATGAGGGAGATTCTGAAGAAGAAGGCAGACGGAATCATCTGCATGGATGAGAAGCTGACTTCCTACGTGCTGGCATTCTGCAAGAGCAGGCATCTGCATATTCCGGAAGACTTCTGTCTGGCTTCGTTCTATAACAGCAGCATGCTGGAAAACTCCGCACCTCCGGTCACGTCGCTTGATATTGACGATCGGAAGCTCGGTGATGCGGCAGCAAGACTTCTGCTTGCAAAAATTAACGGGGAAGAAGCTGAGAATGTGATGCTGAAAAGTTACCAGATTATTCTTCGTGAGAGCACAAATAAGGAAAGACCGCGCTGAGGCGCGGTCTTTTTTGACAATATTCTATCAGTTTACAGCACAATCCATCTGACTTTTTCTATATCGATTGCATTTTACAGATGAGGAGGCTAAGATGCAGGCACGAACGTTCCGTATCAGACGAAAATTGGCGCGCCATTGTACTCCCATAGTCAAGATGCTAAAATTGAGAAAGGAGAAAGATGGTAAACAGTGCAGTTGAAAATGCGATCGACGAGCTTACTTTATTTGATGATGAATTAATGACACTCGTTTTTGATCAGAATGTTCCGGCCGCGGAATGTCTTCTCCGTATTGTTTTAATGGACAATACAATTAAAGTAAAATCAGTCATAAGTCAGAGGGAACTTCGTGCAGCAGAAGTCGGCAAGCGCAGTGTCAGGCTTGATATACTTGCAGAAGATGCTTACGGAAGACTTATGAATATTGAGGTGCAGCGCAGACGCGACGGTGCTGTTCCGCAGCGAGCACGTTTGCACAGTGCACTTGTGGATACCGGAATTCTGCCGGAAGGTGCAGAATTTGAGGAAATGCCGGATTCTTATGTGATTTTTATCACAGAGCACGATTACTACAAAGCAGGGTTGCCTC
>JAUNAG010000130.1 GCA_030527685.1 Lachnospiraceae bacterium
GGCTTCAATGAAATAATAATCGCCGTAAATGATCGCAAAGTTATGCTCGCTGTCGTGGTAGGCCGCAGAACATTTTTCCAGCAAATGATCCGTGTGCTGATCATAGTTTGCGCGCTTTGTGCACAAACCGTTCAGGATGTGAAGCGCGCTCTGATAATAGCGTTCCCGATGTTTTTCACTGCATACCTTCGACAGTTCAATCAGTCCGCAGGAAAGAATCGCAGCTGCAGTGGAATCTTCCCACCCGCAGTCCCTTGGCTGACAGAAATCAACCGGAATGATAAAGCTTTCCGGAATCTGTGCAACCACATAATCTGCTGCCCTCTCAGCTGCCTTAAGGTAAGTTTCGCTTTTTGTGTGAAGATAGCTCAGTGTAAATCCATAAACCGCCCAGCCCTGTCCTCTCGTCCAGGAAGTGCCTTTTCCAATTCCCTGACCGCCGACGGATTCCAGAAACTCGCCTGTTACGGGATCAAATTTGCCGATATGGATGACTGAGCCGTCGGCTCTTTGGAAATACCTCAGAGCCGTATCGGCATGTCTTCTCGCTATTTGATAGAATCTGGGATCATGTGTCTCTTCCGATGCCCAGTAAAGAAGAGGAAGATTCATCAGACAGTCGATAATCGCAACCCCTGCGTTGCTCCCATCTCCGTCGTCATTCCAGGCACGAATATAATTTCCCGCGAGGTTGAACCGCCCCGCCAAATTATTTGCGGCAAGAAGGCCCCGTCTGAATGATTGTCGACTCCCCGTCACTTTATAATTTGCGACTGCAGTCGGCAGCCATTTAAATCCGTTGTCATGGTCAAGCCCCATCGGATCCATGAGATTTGGATCCAATTTTTCTTCATTAATTTCGGCAGCTTCCCGATACAGTTCATTTCCTGTTGCATGATAAAGCTGCCACATCATTCCGCCCCAGAAGCCGTTTGTCCACCAGCAGGGATTTACCGTTGTCTGATCATCAAAGGTTCCATTCACGGTTGTATACGGAAATTTTTCCTTGCTTCGTTCCGTCACCGCAGGCATTTTCCGAAAAATCTTCTCAAGTGACGTATTTACCCATTCCAAATCCATACTATTTTCCTATCTGATGTGATGAAATTTTCGCATCCAAAGCGCGCAAATAAAAATATAATCCCCAATCCTGATCATTTGCATACGGATCAGGAAAATCTGCCTTGACGCCGTTTACAAACTGCGGGAATACATAGGCACAGGAGGCCGATCCGTCTCCGAAAAACAGAGATACTACGCCTCGCAGCGAATCCTCCGCCTTTTTCCGGTACGATGCATCACCGGTAATCCGAGCATACCGCAAAAATACAGTTCCGGTCAGTCCGCTCCAGTAATGCGGGAAGGTATCTCCGTACAGTCTGCGTTTTCCGAACCAGTAGCCGTCCCAGTGCCGGATTGCCACTTCATGCAAATGATAATCCGGCTGGATCCCGTTGAAGAGCTCCAGAATGCCGATCTGTCGTTTTCCTTCCTCCAGATATTCCCTGTCGCCGGACAGCTCATAGGCTTTCAGCATGATGTCTGCTGCTGGAGCGACAATACTCTGTTCAAAATCAACTTCAAATTTCGGATAGTGGAGTCCGTTCTCTTTGATCCGCTTTGCATGATTCAGGAACAGCTGCTTCATCTCCTCTGCATCTGCCGCTCTTCCTGCCTGTTCTAGCTCCCGCACAAGCATAACGCACGGCAGCTCGATCGGGTAAAGCGATGCGCCTCCGCGTTGATAAAACTGCTTTGTAACGGCTATGGCAGCGTTCAAATACTGCTCTTCACCATAGAGGCGATACAATTCGCAATAGAACGTAATGGCCCACGGATAATTGTATAAGCGCTGGTAGCTGTTATCCATCTGAATGTCATTGCAGAAAACGCCCGTCTTCGGATCGATCAGCTCCCGCTCAACATAGGCACGATAATCGGCCAGACTTCTCTCCAATTGGCCGGACGGTCTTCGCTGCAAGTATCTCGCGATCAAAATGCCCATTCCGATGCGCTCTCTTCCGCCGTTGAAATCATGTTCCGGGGTATAGACATGCGTCTGCTCTTCAGTATCGTATGCCAGATAAGCGCCCTTCAGTTCCGGCAAGGTTCCGCGATACTGCTGTCTTTTTGCGATATAATCGCATCTACTCTGCGCAAGCTCCTCGATCGGTTTTGTCACCAGGACGCGAAGATGCGTTTTGCGGTTTCCCGCCGCAATCTCAAATCTCTTTTCTCCCGCCTTCTCTGCCGCATATGTAAAATGATAGCTTCCCTGTTCGTTCTCAAGTCTTGTGCCGTCAACCGTCACCGTATCGCAGGCAAAGGACGGTTTTACCGTAATGTGAAGTTCTTCCCCTTCAAACAAAACGTAGTTGTCGGCCTCGACAGCGACCGTATCGGAATACTGCGCTAACTTTTCTTTAAAATCATCCTTTTCCTGATGTGGAAAGATCGTCCAGGCGATTCGTTTCGTTTCCCCCGGCGCAAATTCCATTGGGGACGGATGAAGCCAAAAACATCCCCGGTCATTGCTTCCGTGTTCCAAATCCCGTTCTACGCTGTAAGAGGATAAGCTTCCCTCTGTCAGAACCATCCCCAGATGCGGAGCCTCTCCGCCCATTCGAAGCGCCATAATCCAGCTCACATCTTCTCCGCAAAACAGATGTGTGTGACATCTGCTCTTGATACAGATGTCACTGTCCTCATACACATCATATGTCGGAAATGCGATCGCAATGTCCCCGATATGCGTCAACAGAGGCTTATCGCTGTCATTGGTGAATCGAATGTCTGTATAGACGAGATCTCCCTCCCGACGGTGATGTACCTCCGACTTAATCCAACAGGGAGCCTTCACCTTCGCATACTCAAAATCCGTGCGAAACCAGTTCATCCTGTAGGGATCTGCGGAAAAAATCAATTCATTCATTTGCATTCTCTGAATTCCTCTCTTTTTTCAGGAGCTTAACATCATATTTTTTCATGCACTCCGTGCTGTCCGCGGCATCTCCCGTCAGCAGATCGGTTAATCCGATGAGACTCTCCGGCACCTTCTGCTGCTCATCCGTGAAATTGATCAGGAAAATGTAGTCCGCGTCTTCTGTACTTCTCACGGTCACTTCCAGCTTCGTCTCTTCTTCGATCACGGAATGAACCCCTCTCTCCTGCACTGCAAGATCAAGAACCTTCCCGATTCCCGCATTCTCCGGAACGGTTCCGATATAGTACACGCATCCTGATCCGAACGCATTTCTTGTAACGGCAGGAGTTCCCTGATAGAAGTCCTCCCCGTAGTTTGCGATGACCTCGGCCGTTTCCGGATGAATCACATCACACAGCATTCCGCACGAGCTTTCAGACCCGTCGTTAAAGACCAAACGGTTCGACTGTGTCGGAGCGAGCGCGTCGATCTCTTCCACCCACACGCCGGCCATTTCGCGAAGCGGTCCCGGATATCCTCCCAGATGAACATTATCCGACTGATCGACGATGCCGCTCATCATCGTGGTCACAAGTACGCCGCCGTTCTTCACAAACTGTTCCAAACGCTCCTTCACGCCGTCTTTTATCATATAAAGAACCGGCGCCACCAACATCTTGTACTTGCTGAAGTCTCCTTCCACGGACACCATATCGACGCCGATGTTCTTGTCATAGAAATACTGATAGTACCGACTGATCTGATCCACATATTTCAGATTGACGCTCGGACCGCTTGTATACTCAACCGCCCAGAAATTCTCCCAATCGAAGATCATTCCGACTTCTGCCTGATTGACACTGCCGATGGTCTTTGTTCCGAGCTGTTCCAGTTCTGCTCCCAGCTCTGCGACCTCCCGGAATACTCTGGTATTTTCCGTCTGCGCATGGGAAATGACCGCACCGTGGAATTTCTCACAGCCTCCCTTGCTTCTTCTCAGCTGGAAGAACAGAATGCTGTCCGCTCCGTGGGCGATTGTCTGATAGCTCTGTGCACGCATCTGTCCCGGTCTCTTCAGTGAATTATATGCCTGCCAGTTTTGCTGGCTCGGCGTCTGTTCCATCAGAATAAACGGAGCGTTCTTGAGTCCTCTCATAAGATCATGCGTCATTGCCACACGGCTCCACGGGGTATTGTAGCTCGGATAATTATCCCATGATACAACATCCATCTCCTTCGCCCATTTAAAATAATCCAATTCCTTATACGTACCCATAAGGTTCGTCGTAATCGGTGTCTTCCGGTCATGCTTGCGGATAGCGGCTTTTTCCATCTTGAAGTTGTCCAACATTCCGTCAGAGTTGAATCGCATATAGTCAATGGACATTCCTGCAAAGGCGGTATTTCCTCCCCAAAGCCCGTCTCCCAGCTGATTTGGAGGAACAATCTCATCCCAATCATAGAATGTATGTCCCCAGAATTCGGTGTTCCACGCCTCATTTAACCGATCTAGAGTTTGATATTTCTTCTTCAGCCATACGCGGAACGCCTTTGCGCAGTTTTCACAGTAACATACTCCTCCGTACTCATTGCTGATATGCCAGCAGGTCACATTCGGGCGATTGCCGTATCGCTTCGCCAATTCGTCTGCGAGCTTCGACGCGTATTTCTGAAATACAAGCGAATTCGGGCACGCATTGTGACGTTCGCCGAAACGATAATGACGTCCTTCATAGTCCGTGCGCGCAACCTCCGGGTATCTTTTAACCAGCCATGCCGGCATTGCCGCCGTCGATGTAGCAAGAATAATATCGTAGCCCTCCCTGCTGAGCATATCTACGATATCATCCAGTTCCGAAAAATCATACCGGTTCTCTTCCGGCTGGATCTTTGCCCATGAAAATACGTTAATTGTTGCAGTATTGATATGAGCGTCCTTGAAAAAAATCATGTCTTGCTTCCAGATTTCTCTCGGCCACTGATTCGGATTATAATCTCCGCCATATAAAATTCTCTTCAGTTTATGTTCCATTGCCGTATTTCCTCTCTCTTTTTTTCACCGTGAAATTCACGATTACGTTTTATTTCTTACTGTTATCTTACGTTTTATGCCAACTAAAAAAAACACCCCACTTTGAACTATTTGTCCCCATTTTTTACATAAAAAACAGGTAAAACCAAACAATTGATTTTACCTGCCGTATCGTCTAATTTCCTAATTTTCGTTTTAATTTTCGGTATTCCTTCGGCGTTACGCCATGCTGCTCTTTAAAGACTTTTGCGAAATACTGATCCTTCTGATACCCGACGCGCAGCATAATGTCATGGATTTTCAAATCGGACTGCTCCAGCAGCTCCGCCGCCCTGCACATTCTCGTCTTCGCGATGTAAGAGGAGAGATTTTCTCCGGTACGATCCTTAAAGCTTCTTGACAGATATGCCGGATTCCAATGCACCAAATCACTTAAAATATCCAGCGAGATATCCTCTCCGCAGTGAACCGCAACATAGTGTTTCACCACGGCGATTTCATCCTGCGGTTCTTCCTCCGCCCCCGTTTCACCGATCCGATCCGCAAAACATCTCTCATTCAGGCGGTCCAGACATGCGAGAAGATCTTCCTGCAGCACCGGCTTCACCAGATATTCCGCCACTCCGTAGTGCATGGCGGACTTTGCATATTCGAAATCACTGTATCCCGACACGATGATCACCTTTGTATCCAGCTGCTGCTCATCAATATATTGCGACAGATCGATTCCGGAAACTCTCGGCATTTTGATGTCTGTCACCAGCAGATCTACCTTCTGCTCTTCCAGGATTTTTCTCGCCATGGAACCGCCTTTTGCAGTGATAACTTCATCGTATCCCAGTTTCTCCCACTCCACCAACGTCTCCAGATAATCCACCATAAAGGGTTCGTCATCAACGATCAATACTTTCATCTTGTCTCTTCCCCAATTCTATCACAAATGACACAGTTAGGCCGCCCCACTCGCTTTTTGTAAATGTCAGCGCCGATTCCTTTCCGTAATAATTGACGAGTCTCTGATTGACATTCCACAATCCCACGCTTTCATTTTCATCCCGCTCTCGTTTTGCCAAACGCGCACACAATTCCCGGATCTGCTCCTCTGTCAGTCCATAGCCGTCATCCGATACCGAAAAACAGATCTTTCCGTCCTCCTTCATGAAGATCTCAACTTTAATATGCGTGGCCTCTTCCCGCTCTTCGATGGCATGACCGATCGCATTCTCGATAATCGGCTGCAGGATCAGCGGGATAAAGCGAACCTCATTGAACACGTCTGCAACGACAATCTCATACTCGATCCTTTTTCGCATCGCCATAATCTCAAGATACGACTTCGCGTAATCGATTTCCTCTCCGATGGTCGTTGCGCTTTTCTTTCTTGTGCTGTAACGATAATACTTTGATAAATGAACCGCCATTCTGGTCACGGCGCTCGGATTATTTGCAACTGTCACAATGTATGACAGGCAATTGTACAGAAAATGCGGCTGTATCTGAAGCTGAAGCTGCCGCATTTCCGCCTGATTTCGAAGCTTCTGCTCCTTGATCGTCTCCTGCAAAAGTAAACGGATGCGCACTACCATGTAATTGAATTGTTCAAATATATAACGAAATTCATTTTTCGTATCTTCATCAATCGTCGCTTCCAGATTGCCCAGTTCCACCTCATGCAGTTTATTTGTCAAGATATTCATCATTCTGATGATATTCTTGTAGTATAAAACCAATATGCTCAGTGCAATACTGATCAGGACAAGCAGCATCACTACAAACACTCCGGTAATAAACTGCACTGATTTTAACATGGTAGAGATCGGATAATAGCATACAATCCAAAGGCCGTTTTTCAGTTGTTTCGAAACGATCATCCGATATTTGCCGCTGGATATTCTGATTTCCATCGACGTTCCGTCCTCGGTAAGATACCGATCCTTCTGCAGCAGCAGCTCTCTCTCAACTTCATCGGTCGCAAATAAGCTCGCGCCCCTGTCATCCAGAAAAATCGTTCCCCCGTCACTAAAGCCGGACGTCGTATTTTTCAGCCGGTATAAAAAATTGCTCTCCATGCGAACCAATAAGTACGGCTCATCAGCCGAATCCTCGTACCGATTCTGGTA
>JAUNAG010000016.1 GCA_030527685.1 Lachnospiraceae bacterium
GTCGGTTCTGCTGTCGGCTCCGGTGCCGGTTCTTCCGTCGGTGCCGGTTCAGACGGTTCGTCTTCCGTATAGCTGACGGAACCGGTTCCGTCAGCTATGCCGGCATCCGCTGCTGTGTCCTCAATCTGGCTCTCCGCAGCATACACCGGAAGCGGCGTCGCTGCGCCGGATGAAAACAGCATGGTTCCTGCTGTCAGCCACGCAAGCCACTTATAAGATTTTTTCCTCATTGTAACTCCTCCTTTTATCCAACAACAGCTGCAGGAGATATCTGCAATCTGCTCTTTTTCTCCCTGCCGTCATTGTCCGATGCCGCATAAAAAGCCGGCCTTCAAAAACCTGATTTGAAGTTTATTATAGCATAGTCTCCCTGAAATGACAGTGAAACCGCTCCGCTACACACTCTCTTCCCCGAAAACTCACACAAAGTTCATAAAGCCGGTTCATTCGCCTGCGTCACCACACCGCGGAATTCTTACAGAAATGTCAGAAACGCCGGTACCGTCAGGATCGCCATCACCAGCACCAGCATGACAAGCATCGGAAGCATCAGCTTCGTCCCCGCCTCCTCGCCGCGGATTCTTGCCTGCTTTTTCCTGTTTTCCTGCGCTTCTGCGGCCTCCCTTTCCAGAATCCGCAGCATCTCTGCACCGCCTTTCCTCAGATTCTGCAGGATCACGGTAGAGAATGTCCTGTACTCTGCGATTCCGGCTCTTCTTCCCAGATTCCGATACGCTTCTGCCTCCGAAACACCGCGCTCCATCTCCTGTACCGTACGGACAATTTCTTCATAGCCCGGACGCTCTTCCGGCTTTTTACTTTCATTTTTTCCCCGTTCATAATCAGCGGCGATCCGGGCGAAAGCGCGGCGCATACTCATGCCGGCTCCGAGAAGCAGTACCAGCTTGCTGATCACAGCCGGATAATCCTTTTTAAGTTTCTGTTCTCTCTGTTCCGCAGCATTCAGGCGAAGACGCACACCGGAATAGATATAAACAACCGCAGTCAGGATTCCGAGAAGAAGCAGCGAGATTCCCGTCCTGTCTTCTTTAGCCGACCAGTTTGCCTGCCGCCCGCCTATTTCCTGAGGCAGCAGCACCTTCTCCTCACTCTTCTCATTCAGTTCTCCGACTGCCTCACGCAGCTCCCTGTCCAGCTGTTCTTCTTCCGTCAGCTCCTGCGGCATCACCAGGATGTCAAAAAGCAGCTCCCTGCTTTCCTCCTCACAGAGCAGAAGTGCCTGCAGCCTCACCTGCGCACCCTCCTGCGGAACCTCCTCTGTAATATGACCGGAAAAATCCAGATATTGTGCAGAATCCTGCATCCATGTCACCTGTACCGGCTCTCCCGGTATCCGGTTCGGGAAGCTCAGATCCTGTCTGACCTCAATCTGTCCCGCTCTCTGTTCGGTCTGTTCTCCGAAGAGCAGTTTCGGAAGCACTTCTTCCGCTCTGTCCAGCGCCGCCTGTTTTTCTTCACTGCTTAAGCTTCTGGCCGCAATCTGCAGCTCCACCTCGTGCCGTTCTCCGTCCAGTTCCAGTTCCAGCTCTTCACTTTTATCTGCAGATCCGTATTCCTCCCGCAGCAGATACCCTCTGGATACCGTATCCTCTCCGGCATTCTGCCAGGTCACCGCAGCCCCCAGCAGATCGGCGAGAAGCAGAACCAGCATTGCCTTCTGAATCACCCTCTCGTTCACGGCGGGATCATGTCCCGGAAACAGTTTCAGAATCCGGCGTGCCGCTGCACGAAAGAACCCCTTCGACCATAGAAACAGTCCCGCATAGCAGACCGGCAGTACCAGAAAAGGAAGATAAGAACGCAGCATACCGCACCTCCTGCAGATAGTCCGAAGATAACCTTCATGCCCGCTTCGCGGGCGCTACCAGTCGTAAACTCTCCGGATAGTCAACAACCGGCATGACATCTGATTCAGTCAGACGTCATGCCGGTGCATGCTTATGATCTCTATACTATATCGTCAGGTCCGCAGACAGACAATCCGGAATACTTGATGAACTTCCCCTGCCTGTTTCGTGCAGACGCGTGAAAAATAGCACGATCCTTATGAAATTTTGCTGCTTTTACTCTAATTCAAAGGCACCTGTATAAAGCTGATAATAGGTTCCCTTTGCCGCAATCAGATCATCATGTGTACCGCGCTCGATAATTCTGCCGTGATCCAGTACCATGATGCAGTCTGAGTTCTGTACGGTGGACAGTCTGTGTGCAATAACGAAGACCGTTCGGCCCTTCATCAGGTTATCCATACCCTTCTGTACCAGAGCCTCTGTACGGGTATCGATAGAAGAAGTAGCCTCGTCCAGAATCATAACCGGCGGATCGGCAACAGCTGCACGGGCAATCGAGAGCAGCTGTCTCTGTCCCTGTGAAAGTCTTGCACCGTTTCCGGTCAGCATTGTGTCATAGCCGTCCGGCAGTCTGCGAATGAAGTCATCTGCATTTGCCAGCTTCGCTGCTGCGATACACTCTTCATCTGTCGCATCCATGCGGCCGTAGCGGATATTGTCCATGACCGTTCCCGTGAACAGGTTGACCTCCTGCAGGACCACGCCGAGTGAATTACGAAGATCCGGCTTGCAGATCTTGTTGATGTTGATGCCGTCATAGCGGATCTTGCCGTCCGGAATGTCATAGAAACGGTTGATCAGGTTCGTAATGGTTGTCTTTCCGGCACCTGTCGCACCGACAAAGGCAATCTTCTGACCCGGTTCTGCGTACAGCGTAACATCATGCAGGACCTGCTTCTCCGGCGTATAACCGAAGTCGACATGTTCCATCTCAACATGGCCTTCCAGTCTGCGATAGGTAACGGATCCGTCAGACTGCTTATGGAAATGTCTCCATGCCCACTGGCCTGTCTTCTCCTCGCATTCCGTAATGGTGCCGTCTTCCGCAACATGGCAGTTGACCAGTGTGACATATCCCTCATCCTGCTCCGGCTGCTCATCAATCAGTTCAAACACTCTGCCTGCACCGGCAATACCCATGGCAATCATCGAAACCTGCATGGAGGTCTGTCCGACTGTCTGACTCAGCTGACGGCTCATGGAGAGGAAAGATACGATAATACCGATTGTAATCGGAGCTGTTCCGCGAAGTGAGAGGTTTGTCGCACCGACTGTAACAAGTACGGCACCGATGATCGCAATCAGAACATACATCAGGTTGCCCATGTTTCCGAGAATCGGCATCAGAACGTTACCTGCAATATTGGCACTCTCACTGTCTTCAAAAAGCTGGTTGTTGCGCTCTACAAAGCCTTCGCGGCTCTCCGGCTCGCGGTTGAATACCTTGACGACCTTCAGGCCTTCCAGCATCTCCTCGACATAGCCTTCCTCTGCGGCAAGTGCCTTCTGCTGTCTGGTCATGTACTTCGCACTGCGGCCGCCGAAGATTCCGACCACCTTGGTCATACCGAAAATCACTGCGATAACGGCCAGTGTCAGCCAGATGCTGTAGTACAGCATCATCAGAAAGATCGATACAGCTGTCAGTGATGCCTGAATCAGGTTAGGCAGTGACTGTCCGATCATCTGGCGGATCGCGTCCGTATCATTGGTGTAGGTACTCATGATATTGCCGTGCGCATGTGTATCGAAGTAACGGATCGGAAGTGTCTCCATCTTCGTGTACATGTCATCACGCAGATTCTTCAGTGTTCCCTGTGTCACAACTGCCATGGTCTGTGTCTTGATCAGGCCGGCCAGAATGCCGAGCACATAGAACACAGCCATTGTCAGAATGATGTGAACCAGTTTTGACTGAACAGAATCAAGCCCGTTTTCCATACCGGGCATGATGACCTCGTCAATCAGGCGCTGCATAAACATCGTCGCGATGACGGAAGCAAGCGCACTGACCAGAATACAGCAGACAACCGCTGCAAGCTGGATTTTGTAATGCGACAGAATATATTTAATAATTCTTCCAAAGGTTCCTTTCGGCGCACCGGTCTGGCGAAGCGCCTTCAGATCTGCCGGGCGTCGTCTTCCCTGCGGACCTTTATTAGCCCGGGTTCTGTTTTCCTCTGCCATTCATGCATCTCCTTATTATCTAAACAACCGTGCCCGCTTTTTGCGGGCCCCACTATATCCGAAAAAACGATCAGGAATTTGAAGCCTTGTTCTGTGAGCTGTAGATCTCACTGTAGATACCGCCCTGCTTCATCAGCTCCTCATGCGTACCCTGTTCTGCAATTTTTCCGCCCTCCATGACGAGGATCAGATCTGCATCCTGTACGGAGCTTGTTCTCTGCGCGATGATGATCTTGGTCGTATCCGGAATCTCCTCACGGAACGCCTTGCGGATCATGGCATCCGTCTTTGTATCGACTGCTGAGGTAGAATCGTCGAGAATCAGGATCTTCGGGTGCTTCAGCAGAGCACGTGCGATGCAGAGTCTCTGCTTCTGGCCGCCGGACACATTAGTACCGCCCTGTGTAATCACGGTCTCGTATTTATCCGGGAACTGCTGTACAAATTCATCAGCCTGTGCAAGCTCGCAGACGTGGCGGACCTCTTCGTCCGTAGCGTCCTTCTTGCCCCAGCGGATATTTTCGCTGATCGTGCCGGAGAACAGAACATTTTTCTGAAGAACAACGGCAACGGCGTCACGAAGTGTCTCCAGATCATACTCGCGTACATCACGGCCGCCGACGCGGACCGCACCTTCTGTTACATCATAGAGACGCGGAATCAGCTGAATCAGGGAAGTCTTTGAAGAACCCGTGCCGCCGATGATGCCGACGGTCGAACCGCTCGGAATGTGAAGATCAATGTCTGTCAGCGCGTTCTGCTTTGCCTTTGCCTGATATTTGAAGGACACATGGTCAAAATCAATGCTGCCGTCCGGAACGACTGCCGCGCCGTTTTCCGGAGAGGTCAGTGTGCTCTCAAAGTTCAGAACCTCCACGATACGCTCTGCAGATTCCTGTGCCATCGTGGTCATAACGAAGATCATGCCCAGCATCATGACTGCAGACAGGATCTGTACGCCGTAGGTAATCAGAGATGACAGCTGGCCGGCTGTCAGTTCAGAGCCGACTGTATTGATGATCAGTCTGGCGCCGAGCCAGGAAACCAGCAGCATGGCCATATAGATACCGAACATCATGATCGGCTCCAGCAGGCCCAGGATACGCTCAACATGTGTGAAGTCGCTGCAGACATCCGCACTGGTTGCCTTGAAGCGCTCGATTTCATGTTTCTCGCGGACAAAAGACTTAACCACACGGATACCGGATACATTTTCCTGAACAGAACTGTTCATACGGTCATAGCGCTTGAAGATGCGCTTGAAGATCGGCATAACTATCTTGGAGATACCGATAATCGCACCTGCCACCAGCGGAAGCAGCACGATAAAGATCATAGCCATCCGCACATTGATCGAGCAGCTCATCACAATGGAGAAGATGATCATCAGCGGTGTTCTGACCGCGATGCGGATAATCATCTGGTAGGCATTCTGCACGTTGGTGACGTCTGTCGTCATACGGGTTACCAGTGAGCTGGTTGAGAAATGGTCGATATCCTGGAAGCTGAACTTCTGGATCTGGAAAAACAGGTCCTGTCTGAGGTTCTTTGCGAAACCGCAGGATGCCGTTGCGCCGAAGCGGCCGGACATCGCGCCGCACAGAAGTGACAGCATTGCCATGACGACCAGAATGGAGCCGTACCGAAGAACCGGTCCCATGGATCCACTGCCGAGCCGGTCGATCAGCATTGCCATTACCAGCGGCAGGATCGTCTCCAGCAGCACCTCAAGCATCATGAAAAACGGAGTGAGAAGCGAGGCCTTTTTGTACTCCCGCACACTCTTCAAAAGCGTTTTGATCATATCTTGTTATCCTTTCCTTCAGAATGACCGGTCTTTTTTAAAGACCGTATAATTTATAAAATCCGATAGGCCCTTCGCCTGAAGCAAAAAGCCTACCGGTACTCTTCTTAAAGAAGCACTTCCTTTGTTTCCTTACAGCGGCTTCACCACAGCATTGTAAAGCTTTCTGAACAGGAAGATCGAAATCAGAAGTGACACGACCTCTGCAATCGGGAATGCCCACCAGACATTGGTGACGACGCCGGTCAGGGACAGAAGCCATGCAACCGGAATCAGCACAACGAGCTGACGTGCTACCGAAATAATCAGAGAATATGTACTTTTTGAAAATGCCTGGAACACAGATCCCAATGCAATGCTGGCGCCTGCAAGCGGGAAATGGATTGCGATAATACGCAGTGCCGGTCTTCCCATCTCACGCAGCTGTTCGGATGCATCGAAGATGCCGAGCAGCACATCCGGAACGCTCTCGAAGATCACGGTTCCGACGATCATGATCGAGACAGCCAGTGTCAGAGCAAAACGAAGCGCATCCTCGATTCTCTTCTTGTTTCTCGCTCCGTAATTGTAAGCCAGAACCGGAATCAGACCGTTGTTCAGACCGAAGATCGGCATGAAGAAGAAACTCTGCAGCTTGAAATACACACCGAAGACAGCCTGTGCCGTTGCGGAGAACGCACCGAGAATCAGATTGAACAGATAGGTCATGACAGAACCGATTGACATCATCATGATGGACGGAACGCCGACAAAGTAGATCTGCTTAATCACACGGGATGACGGATGCAGGATGCTGCGCATGGAAAAATGCAGCTCTGTATTCTTCTTCAGATTCAGAGTCAGACCGATTGCGGCACCGATCAGCTGGCCGATGACAGTTGCATAAGCCGCACCCGCGACGCCGAAAGCCGGACAGCCAAGAAGACCGAAAATCATAATCGGATCCAGAATGATGTTGATCACGGCACCTGTCAGCTGAGATGCCATACTCAGCATGGTGCGGCCCGTTGACTGCAGCAGACGCTCGAAAGTCATCTGGAAGAACAGACCGACTGATATACAGCAGACAATCTCCAGATACTGCACGCCGTAAGTCTGAATCTGCTCCACACCTGTCTGTGAGCGGATAAACGGACCGGCCGCAAAGAGACCGAGCAGCAGGAACAGCAGATAATTGAAGAAGGTCAGCAGCAGACCTGTGTTGGCAGCTGCATCGGATCTGTCAAATTCCTTCTCGCCGAGTGCCTTGGAAAGCAGTGCATTAATACCGACACCCGTACCGGAACCGAAGGCAATCATCAGGTTCTGCATCGGGAACGCCAGTGTAACCGCTGTCAGTGCCTCCTCCGACAGCTTTGAGACGAAAGCACTGTCGACGATGTTATAAAGCGCCTGTACAAGCATGGAAATCATCATCGGCAGTGCCATATTGACAATCAGTTTCTTTACGGGCATCACGCCCATCTTATTCTCTCTAGCGGACAATTCGCTCCTCCGTTTTCTTCCTTTACATAACTACTGAAAAGATACTATAACCGTACTTTTGAAAAAATGCAACCGTATCAGCCGCTCAGTTCTGCTCAAAAAGAAATACAATTGTATCCGTTTCTTCTATTAATATAGTGTTCCGCAAAACAGACACTTCCGGGCAGACAGCAAAACAGCAGGCACACGACTTCGATCGCACACCTGCTGCTCTTTTTACTGTTTTTTATCAAATGCATCCGGCACCGAAAAAGTTTCCGGAAAGCACCTGTCCCTTCCGGTCAGGCTTCTGCTGCAAGAACCTCTTCAATCTGTGCTCTTGTCGGAATAGAAGCGATTGCGCCCTTGCTCTGAACGCAGATAGAACCGGAAACATTTCCGTAATGAATAGCGTTCGCAATGATCTCAGCTGTCAGATCTTCCTTCTTCTCAACGCCCTGAATACGGAGGCTGGAGAGGAAGCCGCCCCAGAATGCATCGCCAGCGCCTGTTGCGTCAACTGCCTTTACCTTTCTTCCCGGAACTCTGATCACTTCGCCGTTGAAGAAAGCCTGTGCGCCGTCAGATCCGAGAGTCTCCATAATCATGGAGATGCCGTACTTCTCCATCAGACCCGGAAGTGCATCAACGCCGCCCATCATATCAACCTCTTCCTCAGAGATCTTCAGCAGATCAACATACGGAAGGATTTCCTTTACAGCCTCTGTGCAGGCTGCTTCATCGTCGTTCCAGACAACATTGCGGTAATTGACATCGAAGCTGACCAGCTTGCCCTTCTCATGAGCAACGCGCAGTGCCTTTCTTGTAGCTGCGGCTGCCGGACCTGCTGACAGGGAGAAAGAACCTGCATGAATCATCACGCTGTCCTCGATATCGCTCTCGCGAACATCCTCTTCGGAAAGAAGAAGATCTGCGCCCGGCTTTCTGGCAAATGTGAAGACACGCTCGCCGTCCTCCTTCAGTGTGACAAATGCCATTGTGGTAACAGCTTCTGTCGTAAGCTCCGGGCATGCCGGTGTTACATCATACTCACGCAGCGTATCCATCAGGAAGCTGCCGAAATCGTCAGCACCGGCCTTGCAGCACATACTTGCCTGCAGACCATTCTTAGCTGCTGCGATTGCAACATTTGCAGGTGCACCACCTGCTTTACGAATATAGCTTGCCGGCTCACTGCCGGGAATAAAATCAATAAGCATCTCTCCGATACTGTAAATATCAGTCATGACGATACCTCCCTGAATGACAACTTTGCGTCCCTCCTATCATAACAGAAAATGACCTGCTTGGGCAGGTATATTCTTCTGTAAATTGTCTTTTCCCATTTGGCATTGTCAGAACCCGGCAAATCTAATATACTGACCTTGTAATATCTTCTTAACAAAAAGGAGGATTCATTATGAAAAATCAGAGAAAAAGAGCATTTTCGATTCGCCGTGCCGGAGCTGCACTCCTGGCCGCAGCAACGATCTGCACATCCGTTCCGACTTTCGGCGCCGCAGTTGCAGCCGAACAGCAGGTTCTGTTCTATAATTACACAGCCAATACCCTCCTGCCGGAATACGGATATGCCAACCGTGATGCTTCTAAGATGAAGCTTTCTGCTGATCAGGTAAATGCTGTTGACGATCCGATCCGCTGCTGGGATAACGACAGACAGGGTCTTGTCAGCGCCAACTGTGTGGATCTCAATAACGACGGAACACCCGAACTTCTGGTTACCTACCTCGCAAAAGATCCGAAATCGAAAGTTGATTCCGGTGAAACTGCCATGTATGCAGCCATGTATTCTGTCAATGAGAAGTGGGATGGCGTTGAATGGAAGAACACCATCCGCCTCTTCGGTGACAATAACACCTACTATCACTACTGCCTGGGCGGCCTGGTCAACATCGGTGACCGCAGATATCTGCTCGTACAGGAGATTTCCAACGCCTACTTCGCAGACGGCCACAATGTAGACTATGTCTTCTACAGCTATAACGGCGAAGAACTTCGCGAGTATTTCCGTGTTGCCAAAACTGACGGCGGCACCTCCGGCATCGCCTACAAGCTGGTTAAGACCGCTGCAGACGGCACCGAAACAGAAAATCTGCTCTGGGCTGACGGTGAATACCTTGCCATGAACAGTGAAGCCAAGTCTGCCAATGCCGATGCAGGCACCGGACTCGAGGCCGGCTTCTCCATGCTCGGTCTTGCAGCTCCGAAGCTCGCAAAGTATGCCGATTCTGACTTAAATCTTTACAACAATACGGAAGAAACCTTCCCGACCTATTTCGGTACGGATGTACAGAAGGATGTCTTTGAATATGTTGTCAGCGGAACCGAAAACAACGGTGCACGTGACATGACCGTCACACTGACAGATTACTCCAATCTGGAGGCTCATCTGACACGCCGCGGCATCGATTTCAAAAAGTACATCGACTATCCGGAAACAAAGGCTGAAGAAGAAAAAGCTGCAGCTGAAAAGAAAGCCGCTGAGGAAAAGAAGGCTGAAGAAGAGCGCAAGCGTCTGGAAGCCGAAAAAAACGACAAGGATGTCGTAGAGGTCTTTGATGAGACCGCTGCCCAGATCTTCCCGGACAGCTCGGACCGCATCCTGACCGCCGCCGACATCAAGGGCAAAACCTGGGATGATCTCCGTCAGGGTATCAACGAGATCTACGCCCGCCACGGCTACACCTTCAAGACAAAATCGATTCTGACCTTCTTCCGCAGCTTCTCCTGGTATGAAGAGAAGTACAGCAATCAGAACGATGTCTACAACATCATGAATAAGACTGAGCGCACCAATGTCAACTACCTGAACAAGTATGTGGACATCAGCAACTCAAGAGATGTAACCGGCAAGGACCCGGATGACTTCTCCGAACTGGTGGACGACACCGACGTTGTAGGCTGATCACTTCAGACAAAAAAGACAGGAGGATCACACAGCTGTGTGATCCTCCTGTCTTTTTCTTCGCTTCCCAAAGCCCGGTCACATTTGTGACAGCCGCTTTCTATGCAGGTAATCCATCTCTTATACTTCACATCGGATTGATGTGCAGTGCATGCCAGCCCGCAGCAAGTGCGCCGCAGATATCATTCCGGTAGGAATCTCCGATCATAATCGTGTCCTCCGGTCTGATCTGCATCTTCTTTTCAAAGATGCGGAATGCCTCTGTCTCCGGCTTGCTGACTCCGGCATCTCCGGAGATATAGATTCTCTCCTCCGGAATCAGTGACAGCAGACCGAGATTCACAATCTTGTTCCACTGTCTGTCATGCTTGCCGTTTGTCATAATTCCGACAAAGCGGTCAGGCTCTTTTTCCTTTACCTCTTCTAAAAATGTTCTGAACTCCGGCAGCAGATTGATATCACTCTGGGAATCCAGATAGAGCTGTTCGAATCGCATGGCCTCTTCTGCATCAAGTTCGATGCCGAAGACCGCAAAGGTGCGCTGTGCGCGAATGATCAGCTCCTCTTCGAGTGTGATCTCTCCGGCCGCCTCACGGAAATATTCCTCATCGCCGATTTTCAGGCTGACCTCGTAGATCCGCATACTTCCCGGCCACGATGCCTCCTTTGTCCGCTCGCCGAACATCCGTTCGCAGGCGGCGATGTAGGGATCATATCTGTGATACAGCGTATCATCCAGATCAAAAACCAGATTCCGGCAGGGGCATTCCGAGCGCAGATAGGCCAGCGCCTCATGCGGACGAAGTCCGGCGTCACCGTTCTGCATCGTTTCTGTCATAGCCTTCACTCCTTTTTTATTCTGCTGCTTCGATTGTCACCGTCTTAATCACCGGCTGTGCATCCGATGCAATAGAGCCGTTGCCGTCAGTCGGCTTGGCGTCCTTGCAGATCTGATCCACAATATCCATTCCCTCTGTTACAAAACCGAAGCCTGCATACTGTCCGTCCAGGAAGGTGGAATCGCTCTGCACGATGAAAAACTGGGAGCTTGCACTGTCATTGGCACTGCTTCTTGCCATGGAAATCGCTCCGCGGACATGAGAGATTCTGTTCTCCACGCCGTTGGCGGAAAACTCGCCCTTGATCTTCTCATCGGAACCGCCGGTACCGTCTCCGTTCGGATCTCCGCCCTGCATCATGAAGCCGTCCATAATCCGGTGGAAAGTCAGTCCGTTATAGAAACCTGCTTCGGCAAGCTTCTTGAAGTTAGCAACTGTAATCGGCGCAATGTCTGCATCAAGCGCAACACGAATGGTGCCGTACTTTTCGATCTCAATTACCGCATAGTCTGTCACATGCAGATCATCTGCACTGGCAGCAAGTTCCTTCGTCTCAGCCGATCCCGTGCTGACTGTATTTCTGTTTTCCAGAATTGTCGTCACAATGATGCCAACCACACCGATGACAGTAACACAGCAGGCAATCGCAAGCAGAATCTTCATTGCACGTGTGTTCTGCTGCTGTTTTTTATTTTTATGATTCTTTTTATTTCCGGAAGCCATATCCGTTCCTCCTTCGACATTTGCCACTCATTATAACATGCTTTTTCCGGGTGTGAAGCCTCACTTGCCCAAAAGCGGACGGCTCCTTCTGCCTGAATGTATCCGGCACGCAGCAACAGCGGGCGGATTTCTCACCGGAATATATGCAAAAAGCGGGCGGCTCCTCTCGCGAAGGAACCGCCCGCTGTGTACATTTTTCGTAAAATGCATGTGCCTGCAACGCAGGTCTGTTTATTTAATAATACCGTATGCGCAGATTCTGTTTGCGCTGAGCTCATAGCTCTTTTCCTTGACATAGGAGGTATAACGGTTATAAGTACCTGTATTTCCTTCTATTGTCTTGACTGTATTTCCGGAAACGCCTGTGACAATACCTACGTGTGTATAAGAATCGTAATTAGCAGATCTTCCTGCGGAGCTGAAGAAGATGATGTCGCCTCTCTTCGGCACATAACCGGAGGATGCCAGCTTCAACTGTCCTCTCTTTGCCATCATCGCTGCCAGCTGGCGCTGTCCGGCAACCTTCGGGAATCTTCCTGTTCCCCAGCTGTCCTCTGCAACGCCCGGCTGCAGAAGGCCGCCGCCCTTGTCTGCACAGTAGGTGACGAACATGCAGCACCACTCTGCGTTGAAGCCCCAGTAATTCCAGACTTCTGTGCCGCCGTGGCCTGCCTTGGAAAGTGCGAACTTGACCATCTTTTCCACACTGGAATCAGCTGTGTTCTTCTTCCACTGAGCGGTGACGGTATTTGTTCCCATGGTCTTCATGGTAAACTTGTAAGTGGAACCGGAAAGTGTTCCCTTTCCTGTCAGCTTCCAGCCTGCAAATGTATAGCCTGCTCTGGTCGGCTTCGGGAAGGTGAGCTTTGTGCCGTAAGTTTTGTATCTGGTCTGAACCTTTTTGGAGCCCTTGTAGGTTCCGCCGTTCGGATTGATCTTCAATGTGTATTTGTAAGTGTTGTATTTTGCACGTGCGAGACGTCCCTGCGCCTTGCCTGTGCTCATGTAGTGCAGGTAGTACTTCTTCAGATTGGAGCCGTACTTTGCGCGAAGATCCGAATAGTTATATTTGTAGACATAGACATTGAAGCTGGCACTTCCGATCTGTCCCTTCTTCATGCCGTAGTCTACGAAGTACTTCAGAACCTTTGTTCTGGTCTTCTGTGCCTTCTTAACACTCGGATAGCGGGTAACGTAATAATTGTAATCATAGACTTTTGCGTAGCTTGATTCTTTATAAGTCGTCGATGATGTCGCTGCCTGTGCTTCCTGTACACCGAAAAACAGACCCGAGATCAGCATCGCCGCAAAAAGAACAGCTGCTGCAAAAAGGCGGATAGAAATCGCTTTGTTTTTTACCATAAGCATATTTTATTCCGTTAGGAAAATAACTCCTTTTTATACGGTCGGAGCAGCTAAAACTCTCCTTTATAATTATTAACTTACGTAACAATTATATCATGTTTTTTTAAAATGTCCACCGTAAATTTTTATGTCACCTTAACAGAGTACTTACATATTTCCGGACTTCATAAAAGCTGTAACAAAAGCGTAAAAAAACAGGCGTCGGAGTTCATATCCAACACCTGTTTTCACCTTATCTGTTTGTCAGGGAAATAAAGAAATCATACACGGCAGAGCCCGTTTTCCGCTGTGACGGATACTCATGTTCTCCGATTTCGATCATTCTGGACCGGTAGGCATTGATGATCTCCGTTCCTGATTCATGCTTCAGCTCACTTTCAAAGCCCTTGCCGTAGGTCTGGTGCACATGACCGTGCAGCATATAGCGCGGATGCCAGCGGTTCATAATTGTGTTGAAACATTCAAAACCTTGATGCGGAAGATCCTCCAGATCGCCATAGCCCTTTGCAGGCGCATGGGTCACCAGAATATCAATGCCGTTCATCAGAAAGGCTCTTCCGTTCAGCTTTCTCATCCGTTTTTCCATCTCCTGCTCGGTATACTGGTAAGGTCCGTAATTGTAACACATACTTCCGCCCAGTCCCATGATCCGCAGTCCCTTGTAATCATAGATCTTATCATCTATACAGATACAGCCCTGCGGAGGATTGTCCACATAACGTGTATCATGATTTCCCGATACATAAAGCAGCGGACAGTTCACCATGGTCACCAGAAATTCCAGATACTTTGCACTCAGATCTCCACAGGAGATAATCAAATCTACGCCTTTTGTGCGCTTCGGATCATAAAAATCCCACAGCGAGCTGCACTCTTCATCGGCTATCATCAGAATCTTCATACGCTGCTCTCATTCACCCCGCTCACCTGCACCGTGTCCTTTGCAGATTCATTCAGCTCTTCCATCACCGGAATCGACCCGACGACATTGTCATTGAGCCAGTTCATGCGGATAATCTCCTCATTCGAAAGACGCGGAGAATCCGCTGCCTTAATCAGCTTCTCCTGGCTGTGCAGTTCCCCGTCAAAAGGATTCAGGGTTCCTGCAACAAGAGCCTTCTTCAGCGTGTTGACCATCTTAACGGAGTAATAAGAAAGCTTTTCGGAGAGGATCACATCAATTACCTGCGATTCCATGCCCCACCAGTAATTCAGAGCCTGATCCTTTCTTGCCAGCGCCTTTGCATCCCAGGTGCCCCTGAGAATCGTATCAACAATCAGCTCATAATAGCGGCCCCAGTCCCAGACCGGCATCGCCAGATTCTGGACACTGCCGTCCTCGGAATAGCGGTAGATACCGTATTCTCTGGAAGCCTCTCCCGGTCTGATCATATCCGGACCGGAGATGATGCTGACACCCTCAGCAAAAAGTTCTTCCTGCCAGTTTGTATTCTTCTTCGTTGACCAGGACAGGTAGAGCTTCGCCTCCGGATCCACCAGTGCCGCACCGATGGCAAAAGCATTGATATTCGCAATTGTGCCGTAAATCGGATAATCCGCACGGTAACCGATACGATGATTATCTGCGACAGAAGCTGCCAGTGCACCCATCAGGAACTTCGCCTCGTACATTCTGCCGTAATAGCAGCGCACCGCATTGTGTGACAGATTGACCGAGCAGTTCATGAACTTGATCTGCGGATAGTCAATGGCACAGCGAAGAATTTCCGGCATCTGAGCAGGTGAAGTACTGATGACCAGATCATCCAGATCGGCGGCTGCCGCCTCGACGGCCTTTCGAATCGCCGCATCTGTTCCGCAGCCGTCAAAGCGCACGGTCTCCACAATTCCCGGATAAGCCTGTTCAAGACGGTTTCGTCCCAGTTCATGACCGTAAATCCAGCTTGAACTCTCCGGATTTTTATCGAATAAAAATGCAACCTTCAGCGGATTGCTTTCTGTATAAGCCGCCGGCTTCACCAGCATGGACAGCAGACCTCCGACCTGCGGTGACGCTGCCTCCTCCAGCTTTCCTGGGGATTCCACCAGCGTAATCTTCTCGGAATCGATGTGGTTCTGCACCAGCACCTCATTCCAGATTTTATTGATCCGGCGTGTAATTTCCGACTTTGCCTCATTCAGAAGGCTGTCGAGTCTGTAAATCTTCAGATACAGAAGGAAGGCATCGCCGGTTGTCAGCTTCATACCGCCTCGGGCCTTTGCCTCAAAGATCTGTGCAAAATACAGATATGCCGAATGAACGGATTTCACAACGTCATCCGGCCAGGGATCCTTCATATTCTGACCGACCATCTCCGCAAGGCGGGCATAGCTGCCTTCCTCGGAAAAGCCGATGTCATAGATCGGAGCCACACTGTAGAAATCCACGAATTCGTAGTAAATCCGGATATCCTTCTCATCGCGCTTACGCGGCATCAGTCTCGTGACATCTGCCAGAATCAGCGGGATCTTTACATATTTTGAAACCGATACACGCTTATTGCCCTCCTGCACATAGAATCTCCGCAGGTATTCATAAACCTTGATTGGCTCGCGAATTCCTTCCTCCATCTGGGAATCGTAAAGATTCGACCACTTAAAAGCAAATTCCGATTTCTCGTTCAGCACCGGCATGAAATCATAGGAAAATGCATTCTGTCGATCCGAAACCTTCGTTCCCGCAATCATGGACATCGGAATTTCCGTTAATCCGACCGGATATTCCGGAAGTCCCGGTTCGATCAGATCATCAAGAGCAGGAGGGTACGGGTACCCTCCTGCTGCAATTGCTTTATGAACCTGTTTTTCGCCGATGCGTCTCGCCTTATTATATTCTTCTATCATAAGCCCTCACGCCTCTTGCACTTCGTGCGTTGTGACATTAATCGTTTCGCGCCCTGAAGTTTTTATACGATCCGGTTCTTTTTATGCCTCCTCGTAACCGTTCGGATTTCCGGTCTGCCATCTCCAGGCATCACTGCACATATCCTCAATAGAATACTGTGCCTCCCATCCGAGTACTTCCTTTGCTCTGGACGGATCTGAATAGCAGGCTGCAACGTCGCCCGGTCTGCGCGGATCAATCACATACGGAAGTTCCTTGCCGCAGGCCTTGTCGAAAGCCTTGATGATATCAAGTACGCTGTAGCCGATACCTGTTCCGAGGTTGAAGATATTGACACCTTCCAGCTTCTCCATTCCCTCAATTGCCTTTACATGGCCGACAGCCAGATCCACAACATGGATATAGTCGCGGACACCTGTTCCGTCAGCTGTGTCATAATCGTTGCCGAAGACATGGACCTTCTCAAGCTTGCCGCTTGCAACCTGTGCCACATACGGAAGCAGGTTGTTCGGAATACCCTTCGGATCCTCGCCGATCAGACCGCTCTTATGAGCACCGATCGGATTGAAATAACGGAGCAGCATGACTCTCCACTCCGGATCGCTCTTTGCCAGATCTGTCAGCATACGCTCCTGCATCGCCTTGGTTGCACCGTACGGATTGGTTGTCTCACCCATCGGGCATTCTTCTGTAATCGGGACAAATGCAGGGTCTCCGTATACGGTTGCGGAACTGGAAAATACGATCTTCTTGACGCCGTGCTGGCGCATAACATCGCAGAGTACCAGGGTAGAGCCGATATTATTGCTGTAATATTCGAGCGGCTTTCTTGTAGACTCGCCTACAGCCTTATAGCCGGCAAAGTGAATAACGGCGTCAATCTTCTCTGCGTCAAAGAGCTTTGTAAGCTCTGCGCGGTTCATGACATCCAGTTCATAAAATTTCGGTCTTTTTCCGGTAATGGTTTCGATACGATCGACAACCATTGCCTTGGAATTATAGAGATTATCGGCAATGACAACGTCATAGCCTGCATTTAAAAGCTCAACAACTGTATGGCTGCCGATAAAACCGGTTCCGCCCGTTACTAAGATCTGCAATCTTCCTACCTCCATTTCACTAAATCGATCTGATTCACTTCATTGAATTTCTTCTGCTGTCAGTGTGCCTTTTTTCCTGTTCTTTCTCAATATAGAATTGATGGAAGAATATGCAATTATGTTGCACTTGTCTTTTTAGTGATGATACAGCTTCTTGCTTTCGTAATTCGGCTCGCAGGTCAGGTTGACGCCGAGCTTTCTGAATACCTCTTCATCAATCTGTGAGAGGATAACGGAGCTGTGTGCCTCACAGCCTGCCAGATCCGGAAGATGCTCCAGTGCCAGCTTGGCTGCAGGATCTGTTACTGCTGCCAGAGTCAGTGCAATCAGAATCTCATTCAGGTGAAGCAGGGAGCTGCGGTCACCGAATGTGCCTGTTTTCAGATCCATGATCGGCTCAATGAAGGAGGGCGGAATCAGCTTCACATCATCATCTATACCTGCCTGATGCTTCAGCGCATTCAGAAGCAGGGCAGAAGAAGAACCGAGGAGAACCGAAGTCTTTCCTGTCAGGATTGTGCCGTCCGGCATCTCCATTGCCGCAGCCGGTGCACCGGTCTGTTCGGCGCTGATATTGGCAGCTGCAATGACCTGTCTGTCTGCGGTTGTTGTCATGGCCTTCTTCATCAGAAGCTCAATCTTGCGAACCGGTTCTTCGCCGTCATTGCCCTTTCTCTTCTCGCAGGCTGCTTTGTAATAGCGGCGGATGATTTCCTGGGAAGCTGCCTTGCGGACCACTTCATCATCGAAGATGCAGTTGCCTGCCATATTGACACCCATGTCTGTCGGTGACTTATACGGAGAACTTCCGCTGATCTTTTCAAAAATAGCTGCCAGAACCGGGAAAACCTCCACATCGCGGTTGTAGTTGACCACAGTCTCACCGTAGGCATCCAGATGGAAGGGATCGATCATATTGACATCGTCCAGATCTGCTGTTGCTGCTTCATAGGCCAGATTGACCGGATGATTCAGCGGAATGTTCCAGATCGGGAAAGTCTCAAACTTCGCATAGCCGGCTTCCACACCGCGCTTATGCTCATGGTACAGCTGGCTCAGGCAGGTTGCCATCTTTCCGCTTCCCGGACCCGGTGCGGTAATGACAACGAGCGGTCTGCTTGTTTCGATATATTCGTTGCGTCCGTAGCCCTCGTCACTGACAATCAGCGGAATATCAGACGGATATCCGGCAATCGGATAGTGACGGTATACGCGCAGGCCGAGTGCCTTCAGCTTCTTCTCATAGGCAATTGCGGACGGCTGCTCTGCGAATCTGGTCAGAACGACAGATCCGACATACAGGCCTTCTCCTGTAAATGCATCCACCAGACGAAGCAGATCCATATCATAGGTAATGCCCAGATCACCGCGCACCTTATTCTTTTCAATATCCGCAGCGTTGATGACGATAACGATCTCTGCCTGATCACGCAGTTCCTTCAGCATGGTGATTTTTGAATCCGGATGAAAGCCCGGAAGTACACGTGAAGCATGAAAATCATCAAACAGCTTCCCGCCGAACTCCAGATAGAGCTTTCCGCCGAAGCGTGCAATACGCTCGCGGATATGCTCAGACTGCATTTTCAGATACTTGTCATTATCGAAACCAATCTGCTTCATAATTCCACTCCTCATCTATTATGAACTCCTGTGCCGCTGCATAAAAGGCAGCTTCTGCCTCCTCGTAATCGACACTTCCTCCAATATAAGCCTTCATCTCGTCTTTGTACAGTTCATCCAGCTGTAAATCAAAACGTGTCCGCGGCTGCGGTCCGGCTTCGCCGAGCGCTTCTGCCGCTTCCAGCATCAGTGCAAAACTGTTCTGCCCGTCATAATGCAGGGAAGAATACCCTTCCGCAACAGCCTGCATCCCGGCTTCCGTATTCATAAAGAAGCCGCTTCCGGCTGCTATACTCTGCAGCCGTGTCTCATCGCAGCACAAGGTTCTGATCAGCATTGCCGCCAGATCTGCGTTGTCTGTTCCCGCTGCACAGAGCAGGTAGATGGTTCCGCTCTGCCAGAACGCCGGTCCTCTTACCATTCCGACATCCGCTGCCGGTGTAATCTCCGTGTTTTCGCTGCCCGGAGATGCTCCCGCCTTAAACAGCGGTTTTTCTTCCCCCTCAAAGAAGCCTTCCTTCTGCCAGAAAGCGGAAAGCTCCGCCCAGTTTTTCAGTTCCTGCGGTACTGTCAGAATGGGATTGGCAACTGTATCATCACGAACCCAGGCAGTTGTTCTGCTGCCCGAAAACAGGGGAAACAGTTCTTCGGCAGATGAAAAAAGCGGAACGGACAGGGCCTTTGCTGCTTTTCCGGTCTGATAAAGCGTTTCCCAGTCTGCTGCAGCTTCCTGTACAACCTCATAATCACTGCTTCCGACAACTCTTACTGCTGCTTCTCTGTTATAGTAGAAAAATCCGGGTGAAAGGACAACTGCTGCAGCCTTTCTGTTTCCTTCCGCATCTGCAGTCAGGCAGTCTGCGTAAGAAAAACCCTTCGGAAACTCCTCTTCTTTAATTCCCAGTTCCCGATCAAATTCCAGTGCATAATCCGTGCGGATATATTTGCTCATATCCCTGTCTGTCAGCAGAAAGAGATCTATGCGGTCCTGCGGATCTGCGAACTCGTTCACCGGGAGCACTGCATCCAGCCGGTTCTGGTAACGTCCGTCCTCATAGGGCGTCTGAAACCAGCGGATTGTCACATCGCCGATCGATGCATTGCCTTCTGCATCCTCGACATAGCCCGGAACGTAATGTTTCATCAGAAGCCTGCATATTTTATCACTCGATAAAATATTGAGATACGCGCCTCCGTCAGATGACTTTTTCTCCGGCGGAGCTCCGACAAGAACCGGCTCCTCAGGCAGAGATCCTGCCCCGTAAGAGCTTTCTGCGGCAGTCTGCATCGGAAACAGCTGCAGCAGACAGAGCAGCGCCGTTACACCGGCTATCTGTCTTTTTTGTTTCATGCGTCTTCTGCCATTTTGCATCTCAATGCCTTTTTAATTAACTTTCAGTCCCTTCAGCTGGTAATGCACTGCTGTCCTGAAATTCTTCACGGCCTCCTCGTAGGTCAGCTGATCCCGCAGATAATAACGCATATAGTTCAGATACAGCTTCTGGATGACCGCATCATACGGTCCCATCAGGGAGCTGCTGACAGCCTGTGCATTTTCCAGAACAACATTGTACGGATTCTGTCCGCCAAGTGACTTCTTTCCTGCATCTTCGGAAGCAGCCAGCGCGCTCACAATGCTGACACTGTTGACATCCATATTGTTATTATCATGCATGGCAGACAATGTTTCTCTGTCACATGCCAGCGTCCGCATCAGCAGTGCGTCAAGTGCCAGATTGTCACTGCCTCTTGCAGCAAGCAGGTAGCAGCTGTCTCCCCATGCAAATGCAGCCGGCCCGTTTGTCGCCGCCCAGCCGCTTTTTGAGGAAACCGAAGTACCTGAAGCTGTCCACATTCTCGAATTAAACATGGAAACAGGCAGGAAATAGGCAAAGACATTGCCGTCTGTGTATAAACCGGTGTTCCAGTCCGTCGAGTAGATCTCATTCGGTGAAAGCATTCCCCGGTCAATCATCGCACGGCTGTCCTGTACCCAGGTTTCCAGCACCGGATCGATGACCAGCTTTCCGTCCTGCACCCAGCCGCTGCTTCTTGAGGCCTCGTACAGTCTGTAGAGATCATCGGCAGTGGCCGTAAGCTGATAGCCCTTTGACTCAAGAGCTGCAGCTGCCTCTTTCATGGATGCAAGATCTTTAAAATGTTCCTGCACAACCTCCCGTTCGTCTGTTCCGAATACCTCGGAGGCGATATCGCGGCGGTAAACCATGACGGCTGCATTTGCCTTATAGGAAAGAGCTCTGACATTGCCGTCTTCATCGGAACCGACTGCCTGTGTATAGGCAAAGCGCTCCGCAATTTCATCCTGTGTAATGCCCAGTTCCCGAACCGGAATGGCGAGATCCGCATCTGCACCTGTATATTTCTTCAGATAGGAGGAATCTGCCATAAACAGGTCGATCCGCTCATTCGGCAGCATGTTGAGATTATCGTACAGATTCTCATCCAGATAATTCTGATAGAGGTCTGTATTTTCGATGATTCTCCAGACAACCTGTGTCTGTGTTCCGTCATAAGCGGTGATTATTCCGTGTGTATCGTCCGTCTCTTCATAACCGGAGACATAGTCAATGACACGCTGTTTCAGATTCGCTGTCGATGTACAGATATTCAGAACCGCGCCCTGCGCCGCCGCTGTTTTTTCCCCGTCAGAAGCATATACCGAAATGTTCAGACTTCCTGCTGCAAGAATCGTTGTCAGAAGCAGCGCCGCAGCACTGCTCTGTACTCTCTTTTTCTTCATAGAAAAATCCTTACTCTACTGTTACGCTCTTCGCCAGATTTCTCGGCTTATCAACATCAAGTCCCTTTGCCACGCTGATATAATAGCCCATCAGCTGCAGCGGAATCACAGCAAGAGAGGTTGCAAAATGTTCATCTGTCTTCGGAATATAGCAGGTAAAATCTGCCGTATCTTCCACACTGTAATTGCCGTAGCTGGTCAGTCCCATCAGATAGGCGCCGCGGCTTCCGCACTCCACCATATTGCTGACGGTCTTCTCAAAAAGTTCCTTCTGAGTCAGAACACCGATAACAAGTGTTCCTTCTTCGATCAGACTGATGGTGCCGTGCTTCAGCTCTCCGGCAGCATAGGCCTCGGAGTGAATGTAGCTGACTTCCTTCATCTTCAGGCTGCCTTCAAGTGCGATTGCATAATCAATGCCGCGTCCGATCAGGAAGGCATCATGTGCTGAGCCGTATTTGCTTGCGAACCACTGAATGCGCTCCTTGTCATCCAGAATCCGTTCAATCTTCTCCGGAAGCTTCTGCATCTCGGCAATCATCTCCTGTACCTTTTCTTCGGTAAGGACTCCTCTTGCGAGACCAAACTGCATAGCCAGCGTATAAACCGCAATCAGCTGTGTGCTGTATGCCTTCGTTGTTGCGACCGCAATCTCCGGTCCTGCAACTGTATAGAATACATTATCTGCTTCTCTTGCGATTGAACTGCCGATAACATTGACGATACCAAGTGTCCGGCTGCCCAGTTCCTTCGCCTTTCTGAGTGCTGCCAGCGAATCGGCTGTTTCACCGCTCTGGCTGATCACAACAACCAGATCATCCGGCTGCAGAAGAAGTTTTCTGTAACGGAATTCAGATGCAAGTTCCACACGAACCGGAATTCCGGCCAGATCCTCGAACACATACTGCGCCACCATACCGACATGGTAAGCGGAGCCGCAGGCAACAACATACAGCTGTCTGATGCCGCGAATTGCCTCTTCGGAAAGATCCAGAGCTGAAAGATCGATACGGCCTTCCTTGACGACAGAATTGATTGTGTCACGAACAGCCTTCGGCTGCTCATGAATTTCCTTCATCATGAAGTGCTCATAGCCGCCCTTTTCCGCTGCTTCTGCATCCCACTTGATCTCGGTTGCATTTTTCTCAATGACATCACCGTCCAGATTGTAGAATGTGATCTGATCCTGCTGAATGCAGACCGCTTCCAGGTTGCCGATATAATAGACGGTCTTGCAGTACTTCAGAATAGCCGGCACGTCAGAAGCAAGCAGTCCTGCTGTGGCGGTCTTGCCGATGATCATCGGGCTGTCTTTTCTGGCTGCCCAGATCTGTCCCGGATAATCCTTGAACAGCAGTGCCAGTGCATAGGAGCCGCGAATTCGAACCTGTGCCTTGTTGATGGCATCCACCGGTCCCATCTGATACTTCTTATAGTAATAGTCTACCAGCTTGACTGCGACCTCTGTATCGGTCTCGGAATAGAAGCTGTAACCCTTTTTTATAAGCTTATCGCGAAGTTCCTGATAGTTTTCAATAATACCGTTATGAACACCGACGACTGTGCAGTCATCGCTCATATGCGGATGTGCATTATTCTCGGACGGTTCCCCATGTGTGGCCCATCTTGTATGACCGATGCCGCAGCCGCCGATCAGTGCCGCACCATTATCGGTTTTCTCTGCCAGTGTGCGAAGACGTCCCTTTGCCTTGACTACCTGAATCTCGGCATTCCCGTCACGTACTGCAAGTCCTGCAGAGTCATAACCTCTGTATTCCAGTTTTGAAAGTCCGTCCAGAAGAATCGGAGCAGCCTGTTCATCACCAATATAACCTACAATTCCACACATATGTATTTCCTCCTGAATTACATTTCTCTGTAAACAGTTCCTTATTTAATCCGCCAGACTTTAGTCATGGTAATTCCGGCGACAGCACCAATCATGGTGCCGATTGTATTGCAAATGATGTCGTCGATCTGAAAGCAGCCGATCCGGTATACAAGCTGGGCTGTTTCTGTAGCACAGGAGCACAGAAGCCCTATCATTGTAATCGCCGTAATCGTTCTCATATGCTTTGAGACAAACGGCAGCAGATATCCCATCGGGATATAAAGCAGAACATTGAGCAGTACCTCCTTTGCCATTCGACCGCTCACAATGTGAACGGATGAAAGCACTGCCTGCGGGCCATTCCTTACCAGCTCTTTGATCATGCCGACTATTCCCAGATCCAGGTAAAAGGCACTTTCAAAGTCGCTCATCGGTGTCAGAATTACCGCAGTGCTGCTGATAACCTCCCTGTTCAGGATGGTATAACTCAGATTTCCAAAAATATAAATGATAAAAACGAACATCGATACGGTCCGCACCTGCGATCTGCGGCGCAGTGCGCAGACAAAAACCGGAAGCAGTGTAACACATGCGAGCACGATTGCAAAAATCATCATCTCTTCCTCATTGAAGAGGCTCTGCATCCGTTCGATGATCTGTCTGATATATGCTGTCTGAATAATATCTGCCTTTCTTTTCCTCAAAAAGAAACCTGCCTGCCGGCAGGTTAAAACCCACCGTCAGGCTGTGATTTTGTCGTATTCCGTACGTACATCCAGCAGCAGCTGGTTCCACGCATCTTCATGATCTACGTAATATTTCGGGCATTCCTTGCCTGTCACATCGTAGTGACGAATCACGGCATCCGGGCCGATCCGGAAAGTCCTGCAGAGCCATGCCGTCAGTTTTATCACTGACTCATAGGTTGCATCGCTGAACTTTCCTGCTTCATCCGGGTGGCAGACCTCAATTGAAATCGTGTCATAGTTCCGGCCCTTTGAAGCGTAGGCGACCTCACTCAGCGGCACGCACTGAATGATTTCACCGTCTAATCCGATAATAAAATGACTGCTGGCAGAGCGGTCGCCGCTGCTCGCAAGACTCTCGAAATAATCTCTGTTTTCCTTTGCCGTAGAGCCCTGATTACCTACATAATGAATGACAATGTCATTCACTGCCGTCAGAGCGTACTGCGGTCTGGAATACGGATTCGGTGTCAGCAGCTCCACGATACGGTCCGGACAGCCTTCCCAGAAGGTATCGTCCACTGCACTGCTCTTCAGAAGCTCCTGCATTTCCTGTTCAGAAAGTCTTGTCACTGCCGCTGCAGGAGGCATTGCCTCAGGCAGTGACTCCGCAAGCTCTGCCGCCTCAGATGCTGTCAGTTCTGCATCTGAATCCGACTGCATCACATAGCCTTCATTTTCTCCTGCTGTCGGTGTCTCTGTCGGAACAGTTTCTTCCGAAGCAGCTGTATCTTTTTCTGTCTGATAGACAGACGCTGCCCACTGATCGCGATCCGCCAGCTTTCCGAGGACTCTGTAGTTTTTATCGACTACTACGGAGAAGAGAAAGTCTGTGTCTGTATTTGTCGCAACCATTACCGCACCGGCAGCAACTCCCCCAAGCACTACCAGTAAAAGCAGCAGAAGCACAATCAGACCGGCTTTGCTTTTTCCTCTTCCTTCATTATTCTCTTTGCTCATCCTGCTCCCCTTATAAATCTTCATGTCCGCTTTACGGGCATTCCCAACCATAAAAGCCGATTGCTTCGTCATCTCCGCACCGCGGGACTTTTACAGTGAAAAATATCCTTCGCCTAATTGTAAAGTAAGACAGGTGTCCTGTCAAAGTAAAACAGGACACCGGAAAATCATTTTACAGTGCGCTCCAGTTCGCTGATAACATCACGGATGCAGCCGTCTTCGAACGGACTTCTGAGGCCGACCTGCTTGACCATTCCTGTAAAGAAGTCAGATGCAGACAGCTTGCAGAGCTTCAGATAGCTCTCCCATGCGCCCTTATAGTCGCGATCCATCCATGCCTTGTACTGCAGTGCATCAATCTGTGCAATACAGTAATCAATGTAGTACAGCGGGCAGTCAAAGATATGATGCTTATTCTGCCAGAATGTACCGCGCTCATAAAGATCGCAGCCTGTATAATCAAGATGCGGCTTATAGCGGCGCTCCAGATCATGCCAGACCTGGTTTCTTGCCTTCGGTGAAAGTGACGGATCTGCGTAGATGATGTTCTGGAATTCATCAACCATCGTACCATAGGGAATGAACATCACTGCATCCTCGATATGCAGACGGCGGTAAGCATCAGCCTGATCACCGAAGAACTTCTCCATCCACGGCTCTGTGAAGAATTCCATGGACATGGAATGTGTCTCTGCTGTTTCCATTGTAATATCTGCATGCTCGCGGATCGGATCCTCTGCCACAACAAAGCCCTGGAATGCGTGACCGCACTCATGCGTAATAACATCGATATCGCCGTTTGTTCCGTTGAAATTTGCAAAGATAAACGGAGCACGGTAATCCGGCAGATAGGTCATATAACCGCCGGTTTTCTTCGTCTTTCTTCCGAGCACATCGAACAGGCCGTGATCGCACATAAAGTCCATGAATCTGCCTGTTTCCGGAGAAAGCTCGCGGTACATCTCGCGTCCGGCTGCCAGAATCTCCTCCGGAGTTCCCGTCGGTGCCGGATTGCCGTTTGTGAAGAACACACCCTCATCGATATAGCTCAGATGGTCCAGACCCAGACGGATTCTTCTCTGTTCATGCAGCTTCTCTGCAAACGGAACAAGATCACGCTCTACCTGGCTGCGGAACTCCTTCAGCATCTCGCCGTCATAGCAGTTGCGCATCATGCGCGCATAGCCGAGCGGCAGATAGTTCTCATAGCCAAGCTCCCGGCCCTGCTTTGTGCGGTTCTTTACAAGGCGGTCATAGATGTCCTCGATTTCTTCCTCATTTTCTTCGAAAAATGCTGTGTATTTCTTCCACGCATCTTTTCTGACCTGTCTGTCACTGCTTGTCAGATACGGTGTCATCAGAGACAGGTTCAGCTTTTCGCCGTTCCACTCGATCTCAGCGCCGGCAAGCAGCTTGTTGTAGCGGGAGGTCAGAGCATTTTCCTCCTGCATCAGCGGAATAATTTTCTGATCGATGGATTTCATCGCCAGTTCAATATTCTTAAATGCAACCGGTCCGATTTTCTCCTCAAGATAAGCTCTGTAAGGTGAATTGTACAGCTTCTTCTGGTATTCATTATCGGCGCTCTGGAAAACCGGACGCATCTCATCGTAGTAGTCATTCTCGGCGCTGTAGGTCTCATCCGTCATATCGATATCATGGCGAATCTCTGCAATCGTCATCTCTGTCATCGCATGACCGACCAGCTCGTAATACTGCTGATGGACGGCAAATGCAGCCTCACCGGATGTGGCTTCTTCCAGCTTTACGCCAAGTGCTGCCAGATCCTCTTCCAGCTTCTTCATATCAACACGGTTGTACGGCAGATCCTGAAAATCTTTAAATGTCTTTCCGCTCATGGTCTTCTCCAATTCTGTCGTCTGCCTGCTTTTTTGCGGGCAGTTTTCTTCTATATTTACAGATGCCTGCCTGTATGCGGTGCGGGCATTTCTGTCTTTCGAATTTTATCATATCTCTTCTATGAATAGAAACCGTAAAGAAGTGAAAATTATATGGACTGTCCGGGGCGAATTGCATTTCCCTTTTTTTAAGCGTACAATAAGCCAATCCTGATGATGTTTTATATAATAAATTATATCGAAAAGGAGGCCGACTGCCTTTTGCTCATGACAGAAGTCACGGGTCCCCGGCAGTTATGATTCTATGAACTATTCTATAAGAAAACATACCGCACTGTTCTGCGCTGCCGGTCTGGTGCTCTCACTTTCCGGCTGCGGCGCAGCCGTATCCGTTGAAAAAAACACTGTTTCTTCTACAGCGGCTTCTTCTGTATCAGCCGATTCCGAGTCTGCCTCTGTCTCCGCTCCGCAGCCTGCTGCAGCGAACAGCACAGCCGTGCACTCCAAAGAGCTTACACTGGACGAGGATCTGGACTTCTATTCCGCACCGGACTCTGCTGCCTCCGCCGTTTCTGCGGCATCAGCAGCAGAATCCATACTGTCATCGGCAGAAGATGCTGCTGATGCTTCGCTAGAGAATATGTTCTCTGTTGCTCCGGCAGAAACCGTTTCCGGTTCCGCCTCTGCAGAAAGTGCAGTTTCTGAAGCAGTTGAAGCAGCTTCTGCTGCTGAAGCCACTTCTGTGTCAACTGCAGAATCCGTCGCCGAGTCAATTGCAGCGTCTTCTGTAGAATCTACTGCTGAGTCCACTGTTGAATCTGCTGCCGAATCCGTCACTGCGTCCGCTGCCGAAATTATTCCCGCTGTTGACGATGTAGTCACCTACGAGCCTGTTTTCTTTGACCCGACCTGGGAATACGGCGGCAATTCCAGAATCAACAGCGGAATCGCCACCCTCTACCACGCAAAACCGAGCATTGCCAAACATATTACAGTCTGCATCAATGCAGGTCATGGCACACAAGGCGGAAGTTCCGTTAAGACACTCTGCCATCCGGACGGTACTCCGAAGGTCACCGGAGGCTCCACCGCAGCAGGTGCAACTGAGGCTACTGCCATTGCCACCGGCATGGACTTCCTCGACGGCACACCGGAATCACATATCACACTTGCGCTTGCACAGGTTGTCCGCGAGACTCTCATCAACGCCGGTTACGATGTCCTGATGATCCGTGAGGCAGAGGATGTGCAGCTGGATAATATCGCCCGCACTTTAATGGCGAACAACAACGCCGACTGCCATATCGCCCTTCATTATGACAGCACCGACTGGGACAAAGGCGTCTATTATATGAGCGTTCCGTCCGACTCCTCTTATCGAAGCATGGAGCCGGTTGCCTCCCACTGGCAGGATCATAACCGTCTCGGAGACTGCATCATCCAGGGAATGTCCTCCGAAGGCATCTCGATCTTTGAAGGCGGATCCATGGAAGTGGATCTCACGCAGACTTCCTATTCCACCGTTCCGTCCATCGATCTGGAAGTCGGTGACAAAGCATCCGATCACTCCGGAAGCACTTATCCGGGACTTGCCGCAGGAATCCTGCGCGGACTGGATCTGTTCTTTGCACAGACAGCTTCAAATTAAGAATTCTTTTTACCTATATACGAGGGGCACAGCCGGAATTCTGCCGGCTGTGCCCCTTTGTGCTTTTATTTATATAAGATTGTACTCTTTCAGCAGCTTCTTCTGAAATTCAGGATCCGATGCACTTTTTACAAAATCCTCAGTCCTGTTATCCTGTGCCAGAAGAAGAACCAGTCTATT